>CAYMVN010000046.1:0-8816 GCA_964394125.1 uncultured Pseudomonadales bacterium
AGAGCATATTCTTGACGAAAAAACCAAAGAGCCAAAACAGATCGATCACGTCTCGCTCGTACCAGAAGTTGAGCTCAATCCGGTAGTTCAAAAAACACTCCTGGCTGCAGACTTTGTCATCATTGGCCCGGGTGACTACTTCGCAAGTTTGCAAGCCGTTCTGGTTGCACCAGGTATGAAAGAGCTACTTTCACAGCTGAAAGTGCCAATTACCTATATTGTGAACCTTGTTACCAGACACACACAAACACAGAACATGACTGCGAAAGATCATGCGCAAGGCATCGAAGCAGCACTCGGCAGAAAACTCACTCATATCTTGTATAATAGTGAAGCACTGCCCGCTGCAGTAGCAGCCCGGTACGCAGCAGAGCACGAGTTTGTTGTTGTCGATGATCTGCTCAGTGACCCAAGAGTCATCAGAGCACCGCTGCTTTCAAGCGAAGTACGAGAAACTGCTGCCACCGACACAGCACACCGTTCGCTTCTTAGACACGATCAAGAAAAGCTGCGAATACTACTTGAGAAACTGTTATGAAAAAAGAAAACTACAAACACTACTACTTGGTGGGGATAAAGGGCGTTGCCATGACCTCACTCGCTCAGCTCCTCGTCGATTTTGGAGCACGAGTGCACGGCTGTGATACTGCTGAAAACTTTGTTACTGAGCCACAGCTCACTGCACTGTCACTCACCCCAGATGTTGGGTTTACTCAGCCACTTCCCCCAGAAACAGACTGTGTTATTTATACCGCGGCTCACCAAGGAAAAAATAACCCAGTGGTTGTTGCAGCAGAAGCAGCTGGCATCCCGGTTTTTTCGCACGCCGAAGCACTGGCTGCCTTCTTTAACGATAAAACAGGCATTGCGGTGTGTGGCGTTGGTGGAAAGTCGACGACTTCAGCAATGATTGCCTGGATACTTGAAAAAACGGAACGATATCCATCTTACTCAGTTGGCGTGGGCGAGATCATTGGTTTACCACGTACCGGCAAGTATGTTCCGTCAAGCACGCTCTTTGTTGCCGAAGCCGATGAGTACGCGAGTAATCCGACAGAAGTTCAGCAGGGTGCACCGCTCATACCCCGTTTTCACTACTTAACTCCGCTCGTGACCGTCTGCACTCAGATCGCGTTTGATCATCCTGACGTATATGCCAACTTAGAACAGACCAACACAGTGTTTCAAACATTTTTTTCGCAGATTAAGCGCCATGGAGTCCTCTGTTGTTCACTTGAAACAGCCGCCCTCAGTGCTCAGAGTGCACCACACTTCAGAATTGCTACCTGTGGAAGTGATGCAGCGTGTGACTACAGCTACTCGGTGCACGTTCCTGACGCTGCCGAGCAACCGGTTGTGACCGTGACCGAAAAGAAGTCAGCCAAAGTCCTTGCGCTACACCTACAAGTGCCCGGGCTACATAACGTCATTAACGCCACCTACGCGATTGCTGCTTGCCGTGCAGTTGGCGTACCATTTGAAGATGCCTGCAACGCCCTCGATTCATTTGCTTCAACAAAACGCCGATTCGAGTTCTGTGGAGAAAAAAATGGCGTACGGTACTTTGATGACTACGCGCATCATCCGTCAGAAATCGCTATGGTTATCGACACACTCAAGCGGTGGTTCCCGGGTAAAAAGAGCGTCATTGCGTTTCAAGCCCACACGTTTTCACGCACCAAGCAGCTTTTCTCAGAGTTTGTCTCTGTCCTCGCCACTGCAGATGAAGTTGTGATGATCGACATCTTCGCCTCAGCCAGAGAGTCATTTGATGCAAGTGTCTCCAGTGACACCCTGTGCGCGGCCATTCAACAGAAAGCCCCACACCTCTCGGTCACAAACGTGCACACGCTCGCTCAGCTCGCTGAGTACTGCAAGCGTATCCCGCCTGATTCAGTCTGTGTGACTGTCGGCGCGGGCGACATTTATAAAGTACATGAATTACTATGACACTCAAAGAGCAGCTTACCGCACGATTCCCCCAGCTCACCTTTCTTGAAAACGAACCGCTGGCTCGCTATACAACCGTTGGCATTGGTGGACCTGCTGAAGTTTTCTGTAGAGTTTCTCAGACACCTGTCTTACAAGAACTCTGCAGCGTGGCACACACTGAAGCCATTCCACTGACTATTCTCGGGTGGGGCGCAAACACGCTCATCTCAGATGCCGGTATCCGTGGACTGGTTATTAAAAATGAGTGTAGTGAAGTAACGGTACATGAGGAACTCCCTCCTGAGCTCGCGCCATCTATTACCGTTGCAGCACGGTACTCGGCAGAACAAGCAGCCGGGAGCTTCAAGTATGCCTTCTCAGACCTTGATCTTGATGAGTCACAGGCAGAACGAGTGCTGGTAACCTGTGCCGCTGGCGTTGGGCTACCAACAGCTATCAACGTGCTCCTTTCGCAGGGCATCACCGGTTTGCAGTGGTACTCAAGAATTCCTGCCAGCATTGGTGGGGCAGTGTACAACAACATTCATGGCGGGACACACTTCCTCTCTGAGATTATTCACACGATAACTGTGTTAACAACAGAAAATACAGTGCTCACGCTCTCAGCGCACGAGGCTGAGTTTGGCTACGACTCCTCACGCTTTCATACCAGTGGCGAAGTTATTCTTTCCGTAACCTTTCTCTTGTACCGAGGTGATGCTGAAAAAGCAAAAGTAACTGCTCGAGAGTGGGCGGTCAGAAAAAAACTGCAGCCACAAAGTAGTCTGGGCTGTGTTTTTCAAAATATCACTCCAGAAGAACAGGCGCGACTCGGCTTCTCAACTCCAAGTATTGGCTACATTATTGAACACAAGCTTGGTCTGCAAGGAAAAACTATCGGTGGAGCCAGAATCTCGCTGCAGCACGCTGCTTTTATCGAGAACACTGGCACCGCAACTGCCGCAGACTACGTGTCACTTATCAGACTCATCAGTGAGGCGGCAGCAACTCAGTTGCACATCCAATTGAAACCAGAGATATTTTTTAAAGGATTCACACCACAAGAACTGGCTGGTATAGTCTAGTCGTAGCAGTAAAAGGAATACCATGGAAGCATATCGCGTTACCGGTGGCACAGCGCTCAATGGCTCAGTTCGTATCGGCGGAGCAAAAAATGCATCATATAAGCTGATGATTGCAGCACTCCTTGGAACCAGTGAGTCACGGATTCTCAATTTTTCGCACATTAGTGATGTTCAAAAAGTCAGTGAAATTATTTCGTATCTTGGTGGAAAAGTACACACAGCAGGAGAGCGGGCACTCTTTATAGACCCTCGCTCACTCAGCTCATATGTCCTCGACCCACAGGACGGTGCACAAGGCCGATTTTCACCAATGTTTATTCCTGCACTGCTCGCAAAGTTCGGCAAGGCGCAAGTTCCCAACCCCGGTGGCGACAAAATTGGCAAAAGGCCACTCGACCGTCACTTTGAAGGGCTCGTAGCCCTTGGCGCTCGTGTCTGGCAAGAGGGAGACTCAATTAAAGCAGAAACAGATGGTCTAGTTGGCACTACCTACAAATTTAGTAAAAATACCCATACCGGGACTGAAACGCTCATTATGGCAGCAGTACTCGCCAAGGGTAGAACAGTCTTAGAAAATGCTGCCGAAGAGCCAGAGGTCGATGACCTGATTCAGTTTTTGAATGCCATGGGTGCCAAAATTAAACGAAGACTCAATAAAGTTATCGAAATTGAAGGAGTGTCACGACTCGGTGGGGCAATTCACAAGTTAATGCCTGATCGCAACGAAGCAGTTAGTTATGCTTGTGCCGCACTCGTTACCAAAGGCGACGTTATTATCGAGAACGCAGTACCAGAACACCTGACCGCATTTTTAGAAAAACTTGACGATCTGCACGCTGGCTATGAGGTTGGAACCTACGGCATTCGTTTTTACTACAAAGGTCCCTTGCAAGCTACGAACGTCACGACAGCTATTTCACCCGGATTCATGACCGATTGGCAGCCGCTCTTTGCAACTGTCTTAACTCAAGCGTCTGGAGTGAGTATCTTGCACGAAACAATCATGCAGAACCGGTTTCAGTATGTTTCTGCTCTGCAGTCGATGGGAGCACAGATTGAACAGTTTAATCCAGACGTAGAGCACCCTGAGCTGGTGTACAACTTCAACATGGCAGACGATAAACCAGAGTACTTTCACGCGCTTAAAATTACCGGTGCAACGAAGCTTCATGCCGGAGACTTCACTGTACATGACCTCCGTCATGGTGCTACACTGATACTTGCAGCACTTGCGGCAGAGGGAAGTTCAGTTATTCGCGGCATAGAACACGTTGATCGTGGATACGAAGCACTTGCAGAACGCCTCACCTCAATGGGTGCGCACATAGAAAGAATTGAGATATAAAAATAATTTATGAATCCACTCTCGTTACTTCTCGGAGTACTTTTATTTTCATTTTCAGTTACTGCAGCTGCAATTGTTCCCTTTATTAATCTTTTGTACTCACTCAAGTTTCAGCGTGCAAGACAAGAAACCAGAGATGTCTTTGGCAAGCTGACGCCTATTTTTAACATGTTTCATAAGGAGAAGGCAGGGGTGCCTGTTGGTGGTGGGCTCCTAGTAATTGCCGTCGTCGCCCTGCTGTTTGCAATCCTGTTGCCACTCGTTGAGTTCTTTGGCGTTGTTATTACCAGTAACCACAAAAATATTACTGCCGAGGTAAATATCTTGTTTTTTACGTTTCTTTCATTTGGTATTTTAGGTTTGTACGATGACATTAAGAAGTTTTTTAAACTTGAGATGGCTGGCTTTTTTGGTTTGCGGATGAAGTACAAGCTGATATTTCAAATTATCTTGGCAGTCATTACAAGCGCAATGTTATACTTTTCGCTTGGCATCTCGTTTCTCAACATTCCATTTATTGGGACACTGAACCTCGGTGTCTTCTACATCCCATTCGCAACCTTTACCATTGTGGCGTTCGCTAATGCAGTCAACATTACCGATGGTCTGGATGGACTTGCAGCTGGTTCACTGATGATCTGTCTGTTTGGTTTATGGCTCCTTTCAGCTTCAATTCTTGATGTACCACTCTCACTGTTTCTCTCACTCTGGATTGGTGGACTGATCTCCTTTTTATACTTTAATATCTTTCCTGCACGTATTTTTATGGGAGACGTTGGCTCGCTCTCGTTTGGCGCGACACTGGCAGTGGTTGGACTACTCTTGGGCAAACCATTTGCCCTCCTCATTATTGGCTTCATCTTTGTGGTTGAGATCGCCAGCTCTTTTATTCAACTGATGAGCAAACGATTTCTTGGAAAAAGAGTATTTCCGGCTGCACCTTTGCACCTTTCACTGCAACGCAGTGGATGGGAAGAGCCTAAGATCGTTCAGCGAGCATGGCTTGTGCAAATTCTACTCACGCTCTTTGGCGTGTGGATTACTGTACTGAAATGAAAGCAAGTACTGCACGAAAACCTGGAAAATCTGAACTTTTTTTACTCTGGACTGTCGTCCTAGTTGCCATTGGGAGTGCGTTTGTGCTGGAGGCTTCAAGTGCTGAAAGTCTGACTACCTTTGGCGATCAATTTTTTCTCTTCAAAAAGCATCTCATTGGTTTAGCACTCGGTGCAGTTGGGTTCATTACAGCTGCTAGTATTCCACCTACCTACTACGTGAAGTATGGAAAGTGGCTGTATCTTGCAGCACTGAGCACCTTAGTAGTGGTACTCATTCCCGGAATCGGCATGGAGTTTAATGGAGCACGGCGATGGCTGTCACTCGGCGGTATCGTTATTCAACCTGTTGAGCTCATGAAGCTTGGTATCATCTCGTACATGGCACAGTGGCTCGCTGTACATCAAAAATTGAAGGCATTTATTGCCACCCTCATCATTCCTGCACTCCTAGTTTTGTTGCAACCAGACCTTGGTTCTTTTTTACTGCTTTCCGGCATTGCGCTTTCCCTCTACTTTGCTGCAGGGGGGAATATAAAACAGCTTCTCAAGTTGGGTGCAGTTGCAGTTCCACTGCTGCTCATGGTCATCTTACTTTCACCCTATCGAAGAGAACGGGTGGTGACCTTTCTGAACCCTGAATCAGATCCCTTAGGTGCAAGTTTTCATATTCGCCAGATTACCCTCGCTCTGGCTCGCGGGGGGTGGCTCGGACAGGGCCTGGGCAACTCAAGTCAAAAGTTCGCATATATTCCTGAAGCAAGTACAGACTCTATCTTTGCGATTGTCGCTGAAGAAATAGGATTCTTAGGCTCTCTGCTACTGATTGCACTCCTTGTTGGCTACTGTATCTACGCATATAAACTAACCGCATACAAATTGACTGATAGACAGCTACAACTACTGGCAATTGGCATCTGTGGCTGGCTGATGGTTCAGATTCTGTTAAACCTGAGTTCTGTAACCGGACTCGTTCCACTTACCGGAGTACCATTACCATTTTTTTCCTATGGAAGATCCTCTCTCATCATGGTACTCTGTGCCGCAGGGATACTGTATAGATTGAGTAAAGAAACATGAAAATTGCACTCTCAGGGGGGCACCTAACGCCAGCACTCGCCTTCCTTGATTACCTCAAAGAAACAAACTCGCCACATACGTGTATCTTTTTTGGACGCACACAGGCGCAAACTCGTACTGGGCAGCCATCACACGAAGCAGACGAAGTTGCAGCCAGAGAGGTTCCCTTTATCGAAGTTTCAGCAGGCAAGTTCACCTCAGCCGCACCCTGGGACATTCTCATCATGTTTCTCAAAAACTGCAAAGCCTACTTTTCTGCACTCTACACACTCTCACAAGAAAAACCAGACATCTACCTTTCCTTTGGCAGTTACTTAGCTGTCCCGATTGGCTTTGCTGCCTGGACACTTGGTATTCCCGTAGTCACACATGAGCAAACACGAAGCATTGGCTTTGCCACGAAAGCACTCAGCCCGATTGCACAAAAAATATTTTTATCATTTCCAGAATCTAAAGTACTTGTCCCCAAACGACTCGCCCAAGTTACCGGAAATTTGTTGCGTTCATCACTCCACAACCAAGTTGATACGGCACCAACTTGGTACAAGAATCCCGCGAACTTGCCAGTCGTGTACATCACTGGCGGAAGTCAGGGCTCTGAAGTGATTAATACGTGTACTGCACTCCTTGTCCCCAAACTCACCAAAGACTGGGTGGTTATTCACCAGTGCGGCAGTAGCAGCAAGCAGCGCAGTTACTCAGCTGAGCTCGCCCAAGTTCGTTCGTCACTTCCCCGCTCACAACAGTCACGCTACAGCATCCAGGAGTGGATCTCAGCAGAAGAGTTAGGCTGGCTCTACACCACTGCAACACTCGTCGTTGGCAGATCTGGAGCGAACACCGTACAAGAGCTTGCCACATTTGCCGAGCCCAGCATTCTTATTCCCTTGCCATTTTCACACAACAATGAGCAGTTTTTGAATGCGCAGTGGTTACATGAAGCCGGAGGAGCAGAAGTTATTGAACAAAAAGATCTCACTCCAGAGCTCTTGCTCGAAAAAATCCAGCTCATAGCTTCAAAACACAAAGCGTACCGAAGACGGCTCAGCACCCTTGAGCTACCACAACAAGCTGCAGAAAAAGTTTTGAACGCCTTAGAAGAAATTGTAGCCAACAAGCACTAGCCCGCGTATGAGAGTACCGCAGCCGCCCGCTGTCTCGAAACGTCCACTTCTTATTTTTTGCGTTGTAGTTGGAGTTGTACTCTTTTGGTATTTCGCCCGAGTGAAGACAATCATCTGCACAGTAGACTCTCAGCCGTGTAGCGAAGAAGTTTCCGCTCAATTGAGATCGATACACGGGCAACAGATCGTTGGCGTTGATGTGCAAACTGCAGCAAAAAAAGCACTTTCAGAACAACCAGTCACTGTGCTTTCACTCAAAAAGCGACTACCGAGCACGGTCTACATTATGCTCCAGTCGCAGCCATTCCAGTACGCTGTCGCTTCTGCAGAAACAGTACGTCCCGTTACAACAGTCGGGACACTCTATACCGTGCCCGCACCGACAAAACTTGTGCAGATCGCAGTCACTCCTGACGTTCTACAGTCAGCGTTACAAGAGGAAAAACACCTGCAGCCAGAGATACATACAGCTCTCACAGCAACAGCAGCGTATGTTCAGTCACTTGACGAGAAGCCAGCTCGAATTGAATTACTTGACACTACTTCAATTCGTATTACTATGAAGTCGGGTGCAAAAATTCTCCTCCCAGTTGCCAAAAATGCAGAATCGTTGGTACAACTTGGAATGATTCTTACTGCACCTGAATATGCACGACTGCAGTCAGAGTACACTGAGATTGATCTTCGGTTCAAACTCCCGGTACTACGCAAGTCGCAGTAAGTTTGCTATCCTTAGAGTATTGTTATGGCAGAAATAATTGTTACCGCTATTGACCTTGGCACAGACAAGTGTGTTACTTTGATTGCAAAAGAAGACAGAGAGAGTAAAAAACTCAAAGTACTTGGCGTGTCTGCTGTACCATCTCGGGGGATGAAGAAAAGTCAGATCATTGACCTTGAGCAAGTGCTTGAAACCATTACCGAGAGTGTAGACGGAGCAGAGCGGATGGCGGGTATCGAAGTTACCTCGGTGTATGTTTCTGTCTCAGGTTCACACATTGCCTCATTCAACTCAAAAGGAGTTGTTGCAGTTGCATCCCCTGATCAAGAGATAACACCATCAGATATTACTCGAGTAATTGAAGCTGCCAGAGCAATCTCACTTCCTTCAGATAAAGATCTCATTCATGTTATTCCCAATTTTTATAAAGTTGACTCACAAGACGGAATTAAAGACCCAGTCGGGATGACCGGT
>CAYMVN010000047.1:0-8795 GCA_964394125.1 uncultured Pseudomonadales bacterium
TCTTTAGCTGAAGTGATGTCAGAGTAGGGAACAGCCTTAAGCTGGATTGAGTTATGGTTTGCATCAATCTTAGTAAGAACCATCCGAGTATCTTTTGCTGTTGAGTCATTGATACTGTTAATGTAGAGATTCTGTTTAACGGTGTACCACTTCCCTGGTGTCATCCCATGTTGTACAAGCGTATCTGTCCCTCTTTCATAGAATCCGATGGCCATTCTTTCTTCAGCTAAGGTAGCCAAGTAGAGGTCGTTATGGTCGACAGCTGTGTCAGGCACTGAATCTGGGGCGGTCGCTACCGTGTATGTCGTTTCAACAACTGTCTTCAGCTGATCTGCATGAGTACCTTCAAAAGCGGTTGTTTTTGTTGATTCTGAATCGAAGTTAAACTTTATGTATCCGGTGATTGTTGGCGTATACGAGATGGTGAGTATCGTTGTTGGTTCAGTGTTTGTGTAGAATCCAGCGCTTGTTGTATCCGTTGGAGTAGCAACAAAAGTAACTAAAAAACCACTCGCGTTTTTCTCTACTTTCGAGGTGACTGCAGTCAGTGGTAATGCAGGGTTCACTGTAGACTCAAGTGCACCGAGTGTGCCATTGGTGATGACGTTAAACTTCAATTGGATGCCATTTATTTTGCTGCCCTTAGTATCTAACTTGATGGCAACTTTTTGCTCTCTACCAACGTATGTTTCAGCCTGCAGTGGAACAAGTGTAAGTTCAGAGGTACCGGTAGGAACGAACGCTTGCTTTTGTAGATCTTGAGGTTTGGAGATAAATAACTGCGAAACAAGAACACTCAGTCCTGTCATGAGCAAAAGTGTGCCCAGTACGAGCATACTTGCCAGTGCTACACGAGATTTCTTTGTGAAGATGGTGTGATTCATTGTTTGTGTACGTCTTTTACTAGATACGAATAATCAGAAATATCAACTACTCCATTACAATCGATGTCACCAGGAATAGCAACACCCTCCTTGAGTACATTTTGTACAAAAAGTCTGTAGTCGTCAAGATCTACTCCAGCAGCGCCATCAATATTGGTGTTAAATGGGCACGTTCCAGTGGCTTCCGGTTGTGCAACTTGTGATTTGGCAGGCAGTACTTCCTGAGCAGGGGGAGCTGCTGATTTGCGAAGATCCTGTGGTGTGGTGAGTACCGTTTGTGAGAGAAAGATACCAAAAAGACTGGTCATGACAATCGCAGCTGCGCCAAGTGTGATGTTTGTATGTGCGTTGGTCATGACGAGAAAAAATATACGTATATCCATAGTAGTAAATATTTTCAGAGATGTATAGAGGGAGGGATTCTCTTTTGTGTAGTTGTGGTGTATTTTGGAGCGTGTACTATAATAAGATAACTTCACACAGTTTTGAGTGTGATGACATGAGTCGTAGTAACTATATGGTGGAAGCAGTCCACTTCTGGAGAACTCTGTATGGGTACAGTCAGAAAAGCAATTATTACCGATGCTGGATTTGCGAGCCGGTATCTTCCTATCACTAAAACAGTTCCAAAAGCAATGTTACCTCTGGGAAACAAGCCAATCATGCAACTGGTTGTTGAAGAGTGTGCTGAAGCAGGAATTGAAGAAATTATCATCGTGGCAACCCCAGAAGGTAAGCCAATTTACGAAGACTTCTTCCACAACAGTGTTATCCGCATTAAAAAACAACTCGAATCACAGGGTAAAATAGAGCGCTACGAGCCAGTTCAAAAAGTGCTCGATTTTCCAAAAATAGTTGTTATAACGCAAGACCCTAGTTTGCCATATGGTAACGGATCTCCAGTCGCTTCAGCACAAAAGTTTGTTGAGGGCGAAGAAGCATTTTTAGTGTTGTACAGTGACGACATCGTGTTCGGCACGCCTGGTGACGCAAAGGCAATGGTTGATCTCTACGCAGCACATCCAGAAGCAGAAGCGATTATCATGGCACAAGAAGTTAGCCCTGATGTGGTGGATAAGTACGGAATTATTAGTTTCCAAAGTGGCTCAAACACGTTGCTAGATAATATCGTCGAAAAACCAGATAAAGATAAAGCACCATCACTGCTTGCATCATACGGTAGATATCTCTTAAAGCCATCTGTCTTCCAGTTCTTGAATCCTTCAAGTACCGGTAAAGATAATGAGCTCTGGACAGTCGATGCAATTACACAGATTGCTCGCACAAAACCAGTGCTTGTTGAGAACACAAAAGGGTACTGGATGACCACTGGTGATCCAGAGAACTACTTCAGAGCTCACCTCAAGTTTGTCCTGATGTTCGAGAAGTACGCCAGCAAAGTTGCTGGATGGATTACTGAACTGGGTGGTTAAGCATCACTCACTTTTAGTGACATGTTGGTGTATACTATGAGCACAAAATCTGACGCGTGTGAGGACGGTCGGGTGTGAGAGGCAACTTATTTTCCTCAACACCTCGTAAAAGGGCTCATGGATTGTCTTGCTACACCGTGGTGTAGAAAGCGTCCTGCCCACCTATTTACTTTACGGGGAACAGTCTGTCTCTCACGCTCGGTTGTTCTTTTTGTGAAGATGTCTGTGCCCAGATAGTTCAGTGGCAGAACGCCTTCTTGGTAAGAAGGAGGTCGCGGGTCCGATTCCCGCTCTGGGCTCACAGTTTATTCAGTTATTTTTTGATTAAAGTGCAGTATACTGAAACTACTATCTGTAGCGTAGGTACTATGTACGAACGAACCGAACCCTCCCAGAAACCTGAATCAGCCTATCCTGGATTTAATGAGATGCTTGGGGCAGTGATTACTGAGTACTGGCATGAACATACTACTAGTAGCAAAAGAACTCTGACTGCTGTCGTTGAATCAGTTCAATCAGACCTGCAACTCGATGAATTAACTGATGTGGAACTCAATAATAAAACGGATAGAATCTCGGCAGCAGTTGAGGAAAAGCTCTCACTAGAAAAAGAGTGGGTACTTGATGTGCTTAAACAACTACTTTCAGATAAACGTGCGGTGAGAAATGGTATCGTTAAAAACTTACAGAAGCAATTGAAACTCTACGGAGGTATGGAGAATACGTGGCTTCCAGAGTTAACGTATAATCAAAAATGCCTGCTACAACTTAAAAATGCTGATAAACTGAAACTAAGTGACGCTGCATTTGTTCGGTCTTTGCTACAAGTGTTAACAAATCTTTTTAACGAACATGCAGAGTTTGCGCACGAAGTAAAAGGCAAGCGACTGGCTAAAAAGCACGCTCCTATTTTAAAAAGAGCAGTTACTCGAAGACAGCTCATGAAGCTGGGTGCAGGGGCTGCCACTGCAGCAGTAGCTGGTGGTTTGCTGAATTCGTGGAAAGATACGCCACACGGAAGTGCAGTGCTTGAGAATGCAAAACTAATTGGCACGAGAGATGAGTATACAAAGGTTGATCCTGCTGAGTTCGGGCTGACTGATGCGCCTTCAGTTTGGTTGGAGCGCGCATTCTCAGAGAATACGTATTCACTCAAAGAATACTTCTCGTATGGACAGTGGGATGATGTCAGAAACGCTTTGCTGCAATTTACAAAATTATTCTATACACAAACATATGCAGACTCTGAAGTGAGACCAGACGAAGTTGTGTTCACCCAGCAGCTTGTTGAAGAAATTGTGCACTCAGCAGAAAAATATTCAGTGCCTGTTGGAGTTGCGCTCCAGTTTTGGAAAATTGCCAGCGAGAAGTTTTTTGAGATTGACGTCTATCAACAAGAAGAAATCCCCACATATACAGCACAAACGTTATTTGGCACAATAGGTGCACTTTTTAATGGTGATTCAGAGTTCATGTCTGACATTGTAAGTGCAATGGCAAGCAGGTTCTCCCCAATGAGCTCTGGGGTCGGAGCACTTGCAGCAGTTGCTCGCGTGAGTAGTGCCCGATTACCAATGACCCATAATGAGGCGGCACGGATCCTTCAACCGACTGTAGGAAGTCATGATAGTGAAGTCAGCAGATACGCTAAAGCGTATACACAAATTCCTGCGCATAAAACAGAAATTGATGCTGAATTCCCTGCCTATGGTATAGAGTGTGCAAAGCTTGGTGAAGCGCAAAAAAAGCTGCAAGAAAAACGAGTTGAAGTTTTTGCTGGCATGCAGAAGTTGGTCGATGCTGATGTACAGAAAAAATTACTTGGGTTTAACAATGGTGCTATCAATGATGCATCAAATACTACCACTACGCTGCTCACTGAGATTGGTCTTTCACCGAAAAATATCGATTCTTGGCAGTTCACTCATTTCACAAGAACATGGGAGGCGGTGCAGGATCTTCAGGAGGGCAGAACACTTCCTTATGACCCGGACTTGTTATACCCTGCTGTATTTGATTATCAGTACTATTTGAGTATAACGCCGCTCGCTTTAATGGGAGAACAATTTCTCAATAACAAGTATTTTTCAGTCTTGGAAAGAATGTTCACCTCTGAAGATGCTACAGCTGAAGAGCGGCAGGCCTTTACTAATTTAGCACGACTCAGGGCTGAGCATGCGGTGTTAATGCAACAGCTTGATGCACAGCAAGCGCGGACTGAAGGGCTGCTAACACAAAAAGAGTACGACGCTCAATTCCAAGCACAGGTTGGTACTGGTTTTGTTGCAACACTCTATGCTGCTACAGCAGAAGCTCTTGGATACACTACCCCCAGCAATGAGGTCTTTAACCGAGATGCACAGGGATTCATGGTACTCATGACAAGTTTGGTGCGTGAAATTACACCATCAAATTTTTTAATAACCATTGACAGTGCTGATAGCATTAAGTCTCCTGCAGTTGATGCAATTTTCAACGAGCGAAAAGTACTTGAGCAAATTAAACAAGTTATTGAATCAGCCTTGCGGCGAGGTCTTATTACCGACCACCCAGCTGTAAACTTCGCACCATTCCATAAGCTGCTTTTTTCATTGATTAGTTTGAATATTAACGCACAACACGATAGAGATCACTCTGAACCTGCCCATTTTGACGATGATGAGTGGAGATTATTGCTGAATGAAGAGTTCAAAAAGTTTAATTCTTGGCCAAATTATGGAATGTACGATGGTTTAAACTCAAGTGTCGGATACCTGTATCCGTCTGCGAACGAAGAAGAAAAAAACCAAACAATTAACAGTGACCGTGGATAGTACAGTTTATTACTCATTTGACGAAGAGTACAAGAAAAAAGAGGCGACGGGAGTGCTTCATAGATACTTTTAGTATATCAGGCGTTGCGGCAAGCGAAGCTACACCATTTGCTTTTTTGTTGCTATAATACTGCTTCATGCCAGGTTACCCAAGCGGTCAACGGGGACAGACTGTAAATCTGTTGGCGTTCGCCTTCGTAGGTTCGAATCCTTCACCTGGCACTGGGTGCGAAGAGAGTATGCGCCGGGATAGCTCAGCGGCAGAGCACCTGTTTTGTAAACAGGGGGTCCAGGGTTCGAATCCCTGTCTCGGCTCATAGGTAGGTAGCTTAATAAAGTTACTATGAATCAAGCCGAACTTGAAATAGGTATCGTAATAATTGCACTCTTTAACTTTTTATTGACGATATATTTTCTTGGGATTGCGCACAAACGAGGGAAACTTAAAAAAGGTATTCTGGGAGCCGTGAGCGGAATGGGTGCGGCGGTGGTACTTGTATTCTCTGGTATGACTGTGAGTTTACTTGCCCAGTTTTTTATCACTTATCCGGTTGAAGTTGCACTCGGTGGTGTGTTCGCTCTAGCTACTTGTGCAGTGCCACTGTGTACGTGGCTCGCACAACGAGGGAACGACACATTTTAATCAGGTCTGGAAAAAACTAAAGCAGTCCTGTATACTACATCTTTTGAGCTTCGCAAAAGGAAATTTATGGCAAAAAAGAAAAAAGGACCACGCCAAGACGTCGGTTTAAAGTGCAAAAAGTGTAGTGCTTTTGGCTATATTACTCAATTCAACAAATTGAACGATCAACTTAAAAAGCAACAAGACGGCGAGGGTGCATTCCCACTCAAGAAGTACTGCTCCGTGTGTCGCACACATGAAGTTCATGTCGTTTCCAAAAAATTGAAGTAATTACTCCGCGATACGTTTGTATAGCTTGAGTATGTTCTGAGCACCGGTAAGGTAGAGTGTCTCTATTTGCGCTGCCTTGTGCATGGCAAGCTCTATCCACGACTGTGCTTTTCCCTGTGAACTCATAAGAATGTTCAGTTGCTCATCGATGTGCTGCACCTGTGCTTTGCGGGCAATCCCTTTTTGTTCAAATCGTTCTCTGATATTTTCTTCCCACTCACCCCACTCAGGCAGAGTCAATAAGAATGCGCCTGAAGCAACTGCATCATAGGCCATGTCACCTGAGGGCTTTGTGATAAATCCATCTGCCCACGGAAAGGCGTACTTTATAAGCAACTCATTTGCATCAACAATTTGCGGATGGTACATAACTCTGAGATCTGCGTTCGTATTGGCAAGCGGTTCGCACGCAACCCGAGCAGTTGCAGCAAGCGTTTGTACAGCATCAGCAATGTCTTTTTGCGTACTGGCATAAACCAGGAGCTTGATCGGGCTGGGGCGCTTACGGAGGAGTGGCAAAAGCTGAGTAACAATTTCCAGAATCTCTTCTTTATTTGTGCCCAGCCCACCAGTGGTCAGGCAGAGTCTAAGCGGGCCAGAGCGCCAAGGGAGCTTTCGTTTACGCGCGGCAGTGATACGCTGATCAATTGGAGGCCCAGTCACCGTAATTCTTGACTCATCAGCTTGAACATCAAGTATGGCTGCTTTTTCAAGAAACTCTAGTTTTGTTGCAGCATCAAAAACAGCGAAGTGCATGTTGGGATTGGCAGCCCCAAGAACATACTCATCACGAACGTGCGGGTCTGTAATAACCTGTACGACCTTTTTGCCTTGACTGGCAAGAATATTACCTGCTGCAATATGCAGTGACAAGATAGGCCTGCTAACGTGCTCAGTGAGATAAAGCAGTGGCGGTGTAATACTTTTGAGTATCGGAAGCTGTTTGCGGCCAAACCGATCAACCACGTCTTTTAATACTTTCAGGAGCGGATGACGGGCAATTGTTCGGCCAATTTCTTCAGTGAGTACGATAGAGAACCAGTCTTTTTTACTAACGTAGTTTGTGGGGTCAACAATCCATGCATCGTGTGGCGATATTTTTTTACCCCACACTTCTGTGGCAAGTGCAAGTGCCATCGAGTAGTGTGCACGAGAGAAGACGACATCAGGAGTAGAGTTATTATTTGGAAGCCCATGAAGCCGCTTAAGATCTTCACGAAAGGTTGCTGAAACGGTGACTATAGGGAGTCGAGTTGTTGCTAAGATCTCACGATCTTCTTCTAGTGTTTTAACGAGTTGTGGGTCGAATAAACTGGGCATTACTGCATTGTACCTGAATTCTTCTATGCTAGTATAGAGGTGTAAAACTAGGCTGATCTGCAAACACAGTTTGCTAGATTTGCCAGACGCCCGTATAATAGGCAAGTCAACAAGTGTTAGGGCCGTAGTTCAACGGTAGAATAGAGGTCTCCAAAACCTTTGACGAAGGTTCGATTCCTTCCGGCCCTGCAATCAAGGAGCTATTTGTATGATAGCTGCAGATATTTCATCTCGCGACACTTCTGACATTTCATTGGCTTCTGCAGAACTATGCTTTGCATACAAAATAAGTTCCAACATCCTTCACTAATCCCTTCAGAAAGAACAAAAATCAGAATCCCATAGTTTTGACAATAGTGATGTATTTTGATATACTAACTTGTTTTGTAGTACATAAGAACTCTCTGGTTATTGCAACCACTAGAGTTCTTTGTAAAAACAAAACAGCACATTAAGTTAAAATTTCAACTCTGGAGAAAAAATGAAAAACAAGAGAAGAATGCTTTATGTGGGTTTGTTGCTGATTTTATTTTCACTCAGTCTTGTTCAGACAACAATCAAAGACCCACAGTCATTGATTTATTTTTCAAAACTCACTGGTTTACCAGTAGTTTTGAAAGAGACATCCTCTGTGATGGAGTTCGCCGTCACAGCTGAGAAAAGCCAGGTAGTTTCGATCTTTGTCCCTGAGAGTGAGTACACGAGCAAGTTCAGCTTGAACTTGGGCAAAGAGTTCAACGACCCAACCAGAAATGATTGGTGGCTGCGAGTGTATGCAGAGCTGAATAAGCTCTATGAACACGACCAGGGTCGGGGAGACAACAAATACAGCACAACTCACTTGTATGTGAATGGTGCTGAAGAAACTGACTCCAAGAGTATCCACTCGATGCCTACACTGGGGTGGGTAACACAAAACGTTACTTATGCCGTGCACGAGCCAGTGATTCATCTTTCATACCTATTGCCGAGAGGCAATGAGTATGGATTATTTCGCATCTCGAGTGAAGAGGAATACACCAGGTTCAACGAATCGAGTGATGGGTACGTCCCTCATGTGAAAGTGGGGGATACAGAGAGTTGGTGGTATTGGGAGGTCTTTCCTGCCTGGGGGTATGAAACCAGGTACATGGAGCAGCTCGATATAGAGCGAGAAAATAGACTTCTTTTCAGCTCTCCAGGGGGATTTGTTTTTTTTGAGCTGCCAGATGAGTTATTAAAAATCAAGGCAGCTGAGCTGGAAGAAAATTTCTCCGTTCCAATACAACGGAAAATTTTTCAGCCAGTTTGGATTTGGAACTAATGTGTTTAAGCGCCCTACAAGAGGGCGCTTTTACTTTGCCTTAGTCTTATTTTGAGTGAACCAGAAAAAATTGTAGCCGCACAAATTGGAGGCATGTTCTTGAATGTCGTGCTGTATGTACAGGCAGGT
>CAYMVN010000048.1:0-8098 GCA_964394125.1 uncultured Pseudomonadales bacterium
GAGCGAGGATATGCTACGTGGTAAAAGAAAACGCGCTCTTCCTTTTCTTCAAGCTTGAAGAGTTCGTACCTCGGTTCATTAACGTACTTGTACCCATGCGGGATTGGAAGATCGTAATCCCAGGCAAGTTTTTTGACTGCCCAGGAAATACATTTTTTCTCCAGATCAGTCAAGCATGTGCCGAACGCTTCAATGAGAAGGATTGCCTTCTCATTCGCAATCGTTTCGATTGCTTTGAAGAATGCCTCGTTAACCTCAGGCCAAATCAGTCTGAGGTCCCTTCTAGCCTGCTTCTCACAGGCTCTGAGCATCGAATCTGCAATTTCTGGTCTTACACCAGTAAGTTTGAGAACTGCTGCAAGGTGTCTCCTTGCAATTTCAATTCTCGTTTTACTGCCTTGATCGATTTCCATTTTCCATCCTCCTTTTGGATGAAAAAACAAAAAAAACCCCATGTTAACGAACTATTCTCTGTTGTCCCGCAACAGACCTGCGTGTGCAGATCATGCAAGACAACAGAACTAGGTATAGTATAGCACTATATAGTCATTTTGTGAATAGTTATAGGATAACGCGCCGCCCTACTTCTGAAAAACAGAGATCAAAAACTGGATGTGTTCTTCTGGAGTCTTGGAAATCAGCTGCATGCCGCGGGTAATATCTTCGCGGCTTACGTTGGCAGCAAAGCCCTTATCCTTCAGCTTTTTTTTCACCGAAGACACTTCCATGTCGGCAAAGCCGTTCGGGCGCATCAGTGATGCTGCATGCATAATTCCTGAGAGCTCATCACAGGCAAACAGGTAACACTCTAGTGGCGTAACCGGCTCTTTGCCAGTTCTGCCTGGTGCATGTGCTGCGATAGCGTCTTTCATGCTCTGTGGATACGCGCCAAGTAAGTCTGCAATTGCCTTGTTGGGGTGCTCATCTGGGTATGCTTCCCAGTCGAGGTCATGGAGTAATCCTGTTTGGTACCACAGCTCTGTGTCTTCACCCAGCACCTGGGCATAGGCTTCCAGTGCCCGAGCAACCATCTGGCTGTGATGCACTAGTGCAGGGCTCTTTACGTAAGTTTCCAGCAGTTCCACTGCCGCTTCTCGAGTGGGAAGGTGTTCAGCTTGGTGTGACTTCTGCACCTGAGGCCGAGGGCGTTCGATAGCAGCAACTTGAGTAAGTGGGCGGAGTGTTGGGAAGGCGATGACTTCTTTGATACTCCAGGTGTTCGTCAAGAACATGACGAGCCGGTCGATACCCATGCCGATTCCACCCAGTGGCGGCATCCCATACTCCATTGCTTCGAGGAAGTCTTCATCCAGTGGGTGCGCTTCACTGTCGCCAGAGCGCATTCGTTTCTGTTCGTTCTCGAAGATGCGTCTTTGATCAAGAGAGTCGGTAATCTCACTCCAGCCATCGGCAAGCTCTTTTCCACCGATGTACGCTTCAAATCGCTCTGCTAAACTAGGATTTTGGCGGTGTGCTTTTGAGAGTGGGCTGATGTCTCGTGGGTAGTCGATAATCCAGATCGGGTCGATTAAGAACTCAGGCACCAGCTTATCAAACAGCGCAAACTGTGCTTTTCCTCTGGTAAACTCGCCGATGAGCTCGATATTTCTAACAGCCAGCAGCTCAATGAGATCTGCGTCACTGAGGGCTTCAAAGTTGATATCAGCATACTGTTGCAGTGCAGCAACCATGGTAATTCGCGGCCACTGCCCGCCAACATCAACTTCATGCTCACCAACCACGATTTTGGTTGAGTTATAGAGCTTGAGCGCCAGGTGTTTAATAAGGCCCTCTGCCACGTCCATGACGCGGTTGTAGTCGGCGTATGCCTCGTACCACTCGATCATCGTAAACTCTGGCTGATGTGTCTGGTCGATACCCTCGTTGCGGAAGTTCCGGGCAATCTCAAAGATTTTTTCGTATCCAGCAACGATCAGTCTTTTGAGGTAGAGCTCTGGAGCCAGACGAAGGTAGAAGTTTACATCAAGTGCGTTCATGTAGGTAGTAAACGGTTTGGCGTTTGTGCCGCCATACAGCGGTTGGAAAACCGGTGTCTCTACTTCGATAAAGTTGTGCTGATCTTGAAGATAGCGGCGCAGCTCTTTTTCTATTGTCCAGCGCGCATCGAGCACTCGTTTTGTTTCTGGATTGATAAGAATATCGAGGTACCGTTTGCGGAAGCGCACTTCTTTGTCTTCAGCTGAGTTCCATGAAGTTGGAATCGGAAGGAGTGATTTACCAAGGAAAGTGACCGATGTAGCTTGAACAGTCAGCTCACCCGTTTTTGAGGTAGTAACGCTACCGGTGACACCAAGATAGTCTCCAGCGTCGATAAACTTAAAGAGTTGAAAGGTTTCTGCACCGATGTTTTCTTCGCGGATCATAACTTGCACGGTTGCCGTTGTGTCTTTGAGATCGGCAAAAACGACTTTTCCGTGTAGCCGGAGTGCCATAATTCTGCCTGCTGTGGTGACAACTTCGCCCATGCTCTCACGAACTGTCGCGACTGTGTGTGTTTTATCAAATGAATAAGGGTGAGCCAGCACACCGGCAGCTTCAAGCGCTGCTCGTTTCTCTAGTTTTGCTGCTTTTGTTTCATCAATTCTCGACATACTCTCTTTCTTTCTAGTGTGTATTGTACCGTACAAAAAACCCCCCTGCTAGCGCGGGGGGTGTGAAGTTCAGATGTGTGGGTGTGTTACTTAATTTCGATGATCTGATACTCAACTTCCCCGCCTGGTGCGGTGACCTTACAAATATCATCCTTCTTCTTACCCATGATGGCTTTGCCCAGTGGAGAGACACTTGAGATCTTTCGATCGCCAGGCTCTGCCTCGAACTCGCCAACGATTGTAACGACCATCGTCATTTTTTTACCGCTGACTGTTTGCAGTGTAACAACTGAACCCATACCTACAGACGTGTGACTCTTGGTTGCTTTGATAACTTTGGCGGTTGCAACAATGCCCTGAATCTCGTCGATACGAGTCTGAACAAGCTGTTGCTCATCACGGGCACTGTGGTACTCTGCGTTTTCAGAAAGATCGCCGTACTCACGTGCTTTTGCAACACGCTCGATAACTGCAGGAAGCTTTATAGAAGTGAGCTCTGTCAGTTCGGCTTTCAGATCATTTAAGCCCTCTTGAGTAAGCTCAGCCTGTTTCATCTGTGGTGTAGCGAGTGAGTCATCAGTGACGACTGGTTTTGGTGCTGCTTTTTTTGGCATGCTGTAAGTATACAGAATGATTTCAAGCCTGCAAGAGGATTTTTATTTACAACTATGGGCTGCTTGGTACTGCACGGAGGATAAATCTTTCGCGATCTAAAAAGCCAATACAGGTGTACAGAGTGAGTGTTTCACTCTTGGTTGGCTGTAAAAAGGAAGTGTTGTCCGCCTGAACACGTGCCCTTTCTGTAATTGTGTAGGTTCGTGCACTGCCGTCAGCAAGTGTTAGTGTTATCTTCTCTCCGAGCTGTAACTTTGGTATATTCTTGAATAACTTTTTTGAGTTATGCCCGTAGAGAATGATGTTACCAGGCTCTTTGGGATCTGCAGAAGAAAATAGGTGTGCAATAGAGTTCGCTGAAACTGTCCACTTGTCTGCATCGTAAATCTGTGGCTGAATGGGCGCATCTATGCCGTGTGGAGCAGTAATTTTGAGAGGAGCCATGCCAACGCTCTGCTTCGACTGTGATGAGTTTTCAGCCAGCTGAACCTGTTCTTTAACTGCTTGGGCGTCAATAAAGGCGTTATACCAGCGAACAGTAAGTGCTGAGAGCGCGATGAGAACGAGCGCTACACCAAGACCTACAAAGATTCTACTGCTTTTTCTTGCCATGTAAGAATGCACCGATTGCTGTGAATGCTAAGCCTGCAAAGCCGGTGGCATTAAGAAGAATATCTTCCATAATACCGGTTTTGGCGTATGTTTTGAAGTCGGTACTGGCACCAAGTACTCTACTGCGAGCTGGTGTGGTTGATGCACCAAGCACCGCACCTGTTTGAGCTGGAACTGGGCAGTCTTTTAAGAAAACGACGTCTTCATACTGTGATGCGTAGCCAGCAGGCACTGCAGTTAAGCGACCTTCAGCTTTTGGAAAGTACACCGTTGCTCGACCGTTCTCATTCGTCTTAACTTCTCGAGTTTCTGAGTTGAAGGTGAACTTCACGGTAACGTCTTTAATTCCCTTGTCTTCACTATTGAGGACATCGAAGGTTACTTCAATATCGTTTGGACTACACGTAATGTTGTGTCCTAAGCGAGTTGAGTCACCTTTTGGATTTGGAGTTGGTGTTGCAGTAGGTGCTGGTGTTCCTGTAGGAGTTGGCGTTGCTGTTGGCTCTGGGGTAGCAGTTGGTTCAGGCGTTGCCGTTGGCTCGGGAGTGGCTGTTGGTCTTGGTGTCGCCGTTGCAGTTGGTTCAGGAGTTGCGGTTGGTGTAGGGGTTGGAGTAGGAGTTGGTTCTGGAGTAGGTGTTGCGGTTGGCACAGGTGTTGGCGTTGGAGTAGCTACTTCACATGCGCCGGCATGATCTCCAGCATGCAGTGGACTTCCACCTGCTGAAACGTGTCCTGCATTCTGTAACGCTGCAAATGGTAATTCTAACGTTTGACTATTCCCATTTGGTTCATAGTGACACCAAAGAATCTTTTCTACTGCCTGTGCAGGAAGTATTGCTGAGCGAAAAATAAGTCCACCCATCACCAAAAAGGCGATCAAGTATATCCCGAAAGACACAGAACTAGATTTCTTTGTATGCATATGCATCATACTATATCATATGATGCCAAATTTTGCAAAATAAATGAGTTCTACAGTCTATTCTTCTTACTGCGTTCAGCAATTTTGATTTCAAGGAGGGCGCGGCGGAGTGCGGCTTCTGCCATCAAGCGTTCTCGAGAATCGACGCTGATCTGGAGTGTTTGGTGGGCTGCTTTCATTGCCTGCTCGGCTTTCTCGACACTAATCTCACGGGCTGGAACGGCTGCATCAACCATTACGGTCACCTTATTCTGTGGCTCGACAGTCAAAAAACCTTTTGAGACAACGATCGAGGCACTTCCCTCTGCCGTTGTGTAGGTGAGTTCACCTGGAGAGAGCTTACTCACCAGTGGAATGTGCCCTGGCAAGATCGTCACTTCACCCTCTGAAGTGGTAGCTGTGACGCGAACAACCTCAGTATCAAGCAGCATGCGCTCTTGTGAGACAACAACCAAGTGGAGTTTCCGCATACTTGTAGACATAAACTAGATCTTTTTTGCTTTTTCTACTGCTTCTTCAATACTTCCTACCATGTAGAATGCTTGCTCTGGCAGCTTATCATGCTTGCCATCAAGAATCTCTCTAAAGCCTCGAACAGTATCAGCAATCGAGACGTACTTGCCTGGTACACCAGTGAACTGCTCGCCCACAAAGAATGGTTGTGAGAGGAAGCGTTGTACTTTCCGTGCACGTGCCACGATGAGCTTATCTTCTTCACTGAGCTCATCAATACCTAAAATAGCAATGATATCTTGCAACTCTTTGTAGCGCTGTAAGATTTTCTGCACGTCTCGGGCAACTGAGTAGTGCTCACTACCCACGATTGCAGGGTCGAGAATTTTTGATGATGAGTTAAGCGGATCTACTGCAGGAAAGAGTGCTTGCTCAGCCAGTTTGCGGTCGAGTGAAATTGTTGAGTCGATGTGTGCAAAGGTGGTTGCTGGAGCTGGATCTGTGTAGTCGTCAGCTGGCACGTAGATTGCTTGAATTGAAGTAATTGAGCCCTTGGTTGTTGAAGTAATACGCTCTTGCAGTGCAGCCATCTCACTTGCCAGTGTTGGCTGGTATCCCACTGCTGATGGAATACGACCTAACAGTGCTGACACTTCTGAACCTGCTTGTGAGAACCGGAAGATGTTGTCGATAAATAAAAGCACATCTTCATTCTTTTCATCACGGAAGTACTCTGCCATTGTTAGAGCAGTCAAGGCAACGCGTAACCGATTGCCTGGTGGCTCGTTCATCTGTCCAAAGCACATGACTGTACTCTTCTTAACGCCAGAGTCATTCATTTCGTGATAGAGGTCATTTCCCTCACGGGTGCGCTCTCCGACACCAGCAAAGACTGAGTGACCATGATGCTCTTCAGCAATGTTTCGGATGAGCTCTTGAATAACCACGGTCTTTCCCACACCGGCACCACCGAATGCACCAACTTTTCCACCTTTTGCAAATGGTGCGATGAGGTCGATAACTTTAATACCTGTTTCCAGGACATCTGCTTTTGTTTCTTGTTCAGTGAGTGCTGGGGCTGCTTTATGAATTGGTGACCAGTGTTTCGCAACGAGTGGCTCGCCCTCATCAATGACTTCTCCAATGACGTTGAAGATGCGGCCGAGTGTCTCTTCACCAACTGGCACGGTAATTGGAGCACCAGTATCGACAACTTCGAGTCCACGGCTTAAACCATCTGTTGGCCCGAGAGCGATGCAGCGAACATCGGTGGTGCTACTTTGTTGCTCAACTTCAAACGTGAGTACACTCCCATCAGCTTTGGTGAGTCTGAGTGCGTTGTACAGGGCTGGTACACCATCCTCAAAGTGCATGTCGACAACTGGACCCATTATTTGAGTAATTGTGCCTCTGTTCTGTGTTTGTTTTGACATAATAATCCTTTACTTTTTTAGTCCGCAAGCGAGAGCGTCGCGGTGGTTATATCCAAGAGCTCAGAAGTAATACTTTCTTGACGTGATTTATTGTAGATAAGCCGCAGCTCTTTGACTAAGTCTTTGGCGTTTTCACTGGCGTTCTTCATAGAAACCATGCGGGCACTGTGTTCACTGGCTTTACTCTCTAAGAACGATTGAAAGATGTTGTTCTCGATGTAGTATGGCAGAAGCTCGGCAAGTATCTCTTTGGCGTTTGGCTCGAAGGTGAACTCTTTGGGAAGATCAAGGGCTGGAGTCTCGGCTGCATCGTTTGTGAGCACATCGACTTCTGTGATCGGTAGCAACTCAAGTTGTTTCAGTTTTTGTGAGAGTGTGTTAATGAAGTCCATGTAGAAAACAGTGACACTACGGAATTTTTTTTCAGAGTAGTTTTCTACAATCAGTGAGACAACGGGGAGCACGTGCTCAAGTGTAATGTTATCAGGGAATGCGGTAAACTGAGCAAAAACTGGTAAACCAAATAACTTTGAAAAGGCAATGCCCTTCTTACCGATAACAATTGCGATTCCTTCTGGATGTGACTTCTGCCAGAGCATAACCGACTTAAAAATACTCTGATTCAAACTTCCGCAGAGTCCGCGATCGGTTGAAATAATAACGGCTACATCAAGACCTTCGTTGTGTTGTGAAAGTAGTGGATGAATATCTTGAGCAGTCTCACGGGCAACTTTGCGCAAACTGTCTCTGAGAGCCACGGCAAATGGACGTGCTGCCAAGGTTTGCTCTTGAGCTTTCCTCATTTTGCTGGCAGAAACCATCTCCATTGCTTTTGTAATTTTGGCAATGTTGGTTGCTGTAGAAATTCGTTGTTTAACTTGCCGTGCATTCGCCATAGATCGTGTGTTATGGTTTCATGAACTCACTGTGGAGACTGTTAAAGGTTTTTACAGCTTCATGAAGTTGTTTTTCTGTTTCTTCAGACATCTTTTGGTCGGCTACAATCTTCTCAAGAATCTTGAAGTGCGATTCGTGAATGTAACTGAGGTAGTCTCTCTCCCAGTTCTGGATTTGTGTTGTCTCGACACCATCTAAGTAGCCTTTGACTGCTGCAAAGATAACGACAACTTGCTCTTCCATCTTGAGTGGCGTGTCCCAGCCTTGTTTGAGAACACCATTCACGCGCATACCTCTGTTGAGTTGTGCTTTGGTGCGATCATCAAGGTCTGAACTAAACTGGGCAAATGCTTCAAGTTCGCGGAACTGTGCGAGGTCGAGTTTCATGGTACCGGCAACTTGTTTGGTTGCTTTTGTCTGAGCAGATGAACCGACACGAGACACTGATAAACCAACGTTAATAGCTGGTTTCATGCCCGAGTTAAAGAGGTCGGTTTCAAGATAGATCTGACCATCGGTAATAGAGATAACGTTTGTTGGAATGTATGCAGAAA
>CAYMVN010000049.1:0-8073 GCA_964394125.1 uncultured Pseudomonadales bacterium
AAAGACGTACTCAGCAACTTATTAGTAAGTTATTGGGAACGTCTTTTACGAACTTTTACAGGCTAAACACCTGCGAGAGTGCTACGAGACGGTGTGCTTCTCAATCAATTTTTTCTGTTTCAAGGAGGGATTGTTTTAAGATTTTTGGTTCTATCTGTCGGCTTTTTGGTTTTGATTGAGTTTCAACAGTGAGGAAAAAATGAAAAAAAGGTCACTTGGGTTGCTCGCAGCAATCCTCATCGTTTTGTTGGCAACAGTGCCTGCATTTGCGCAAACACAAGTCTATGATGTAGGTGTCGTCTCATCTGCAGCAAGTAGTGAGACAATCGAAGCCGAGTTCATGGGTGTAAAAACCCAGGATGGTTTGGTAGGCCCAGAGTACTGCGCGGTGAAGGAATCCGCACGTACGCAGTGGCAAGTCTCGTTTGAGTTCCCAGCGGTAGTGACTCAGCAAGTTGTTCTGCTGAGTGCATCTGCAACAGTCGACACGGACTTCCATGTCACCAACACTGATGCACAAGAACAAATTATTGCCATGGAGAGCAAGGGGGTCATCGGTTTGAGTGGCGCTGCAACAATGCAGCTGGTTGCTCAGGATACCGATGCCCAAAGCCTTGCTCCTGGCGCAGAGTTCAGTAAGACCGTACCCGCAGCAGACTCGAAGTCTGTTAGCGTTACGGTGCCTGCTGGCTCGTTAGTAGTCACTGCAACGGCGAAGTCGGGGTCCTCGGTAACGGGGCCCGGCAATCTGGACGCATCAGTGAACACCTTCGCCTCGGCAGAGGTCTGTGTCTTCTATGGCACAGAGCCCGCGGGAATAGGTGACTTTGTCTGGTTCGACCAGAACAAAGACGGCAAGCAGGATACTGGCGAGCTGCCCATCGCTGGTGTCAGCGTCCTTGTTAGCAACACATTTGGTCTCTCGACGACTGTCGAAAGTGGCCCGGATGGTGTGTGGCTGGTTGAAGGACTGCCTGCAGGTGAAACCTGTGCGCAGTTCCAAATCCCTGAAGGCTGGGCGCCGACCCAGGTTGAAGTTGGCGACCCGAGCCTGGACTCAAATCCAGTGCGTACCTGTGTTGAGCTCGCCGCAGGAGAACAGAACCTGACCATTGATCAGGGCTTCATCTCTTTGGCGAGCCTTGGCGGCTACGTTTGGTACGATGCTAACCGCAACGGACTGCAAGATGTCGGTGAGGCGCCAATTCATGGCGCAACGCTCACCCTCCTGCAGTGTGTAGGCGGCGAGGTTCTCGTCCAGACGACCACTGATGAGAATGGCTACTACTCATTCGGGAATCTGATTCCTGGCCTTAATTACAAGGTTGCAATCGATGCAGCCTATGTGTTGACGCTACAAGATCAGAACGTGAACGACTCTCTGGATAGTGATTTCAATCACTACACACACGAGAGTTCATGCTCTGGCACGGTAGCCCCTGGCCAGCAGATTACCACCATCGATGCTGGTGTTCTGCTGAGCACGAACCTGCTCATGAGCAAAACTGCCCTCACCGGCACGATTGCCGTGAGCGAGACAGCTCAGTTTCAGATTCAGGTAGAGAATACTGGCGAGATCACTGCCAGTGCTGTCGCGGTCATTGATGAAAATGACGCACAGCTTATGCAGATGATCAGCTCCACTGAAGCTTACACCAGTGTTGAAGGGGGAATAGTAATTTGGGAGCTGGGCGACATTGGCCCACACCAGAGTATCTCCTTCACCTACACGGTGAAGCCGAACTCGGGCATTCCGAATGGTTATTTGGCCCATAACAGTGCAACAGTAACCACTGAGACGTCTGAGACGATTTATACCGACAACAGCGATACCGCTGATGTTAGTGTACTGAATCCAGAAACTCAGTACACAACCTACTTACCAGTTGTGTGCAATCAGCAGCCCGACCCGGAGCCAGAACCGGAGCCAGTCGATCCGTGTAAAGCAGTGCATGACGCTGTTGTGCATGTGCTCTACCGGGACAGACTGCTGCAGCAAACAATCGAGTTCACCGCTACACTGAGCAGTGTCTCCCAGACGGGAATGATCTTCCCTGATGGTGCGGATACTGACTATGAGTATCCGGTTGAAGTCTGGGTGACTGGCTTCCAGCCGAACCAGTCAGAAGGTGATCAAATACGCGTGATCATGTATCACCCGTATTACAAAAACCAAGTGTTGTCAGAGGGGCAGCACTTTGTCATGGATAAAGGTTTCCCGGGAAAGGAAATCAGGATTCATGTCAGAGTGGTAGACAATCAGCCACAGGCTGATGGTGCCGTCTACATCTGCACAAACGGCACATTCCTTGACGGGAATGTTGATCCCTAAGAGGAACGAAGTCCGTCTTAACGTATTTGAGTAGTACAACACCCAGCTTTCAGCACATGAGAGCTGGGTGTTTCTTTTTTTTCAACTTTCCTAAAGGAGAACATGATGTTGCGCACGATTTGTGTTGTAAAAATGATGGTTTTCATCTGCATCACTTTGGTGGGGATGCAGCTCTCTGTGTCAGTCGCATTTGCTTCGTCCGTGCAGCTTTGCAGTGACAACACTGTCTGCGTGGGAAACGAAGTCTTTGACGACTTCAACGGGAATGGACTGAAAGACGGAAATGATTTTGGCATTCCTGGAGTCGGAGTACAACTCTGGGCACCTCCTGCAGGGCTCATGCCCGGTAGGATGGTTTCAGAGACTATCACAAATGAGTCAGGGCAGTTCTTGTTCCAAAATCTCGCGCCAGGGAGGTACTACTACATGCTTTCCCCGTTGCCCTTTGGTTACAGGGAAGTTACTGAGTTTACTGACCTTGCACAGGTCAGAGATAACGACAGTAACTGCCGAGTAGTAAGTGGGGCAACCTTCGAGATAACTACCCCGATCTTCGCACTGCAGCCAGGGGTAGCAGATACCACCATCGACTGCGGGCTGAAACGCGCGCACCCGGCACTCAGCGTGAGTGTCCTGACGAATGGTGTGGTAAAACCGACAGTGACAGCCGGTGACACACTGACACGCACCTATCAGGTGAGAAACACGGGGAATATCTCCGTCTCACACCTAAGTGTAACTGAGCAGCAGCACGATAGTGTTTACTGCGCAGAAACACTCGCAGTAGGGGCCGTAGTGACCTGCACGACGCTCACAATAGCAGAAGCAGGTGAACAAACCGTGAGTGCGGTCGTTTCAGCAACAGTGTTTGAACAATTCACCCAGAAAGTTGTGACGAGAAGTGTTACGTCTCTGTACATCGGCAACCCGCTGAAGTACATACTGGGAAACAGAGTCTTTCTTGATTCAAATGAAAACGGAAAACTCGACCCTGGTGAGAACGGTCTTCCTGGAGCAACACTCTGCCTTGTGATCCCTGACACTGATGCACTCTGGAAAACAACAACTGATGAGAGTGGCTACTACACTTTTACACACGTAGCAGCTGGCACCTATCAGATTGTGCTGGAGCTTCCGCAAGGAATTACCCCAGTTGCTGGCGGCGTGCCGGTCACGAATACGACAGACAGTGACAATAACGGGGTTGTGCTTCTGCCTGGAGCAGTGGCGACAACAATCTTTACCGTTGGTCCTGGGTACTCAGAGCCTGTCGGCGAAACAGACCCACTGTTACCAATTGGGACGCTCGTAGATTCGCTTGCAAACTTCACTGTGGACTTTGCAGTGAAGGAAACATCCATCACAACTTCTCAGATCTACTTGCCACTCGTGGCACGGTAATCTGATAAAGAGTACTGGCTCGGTTCCTCAAAAGAACCGAGCCTTTTTATTTGCCTATTTCTTGAATCTGATGTATACTAAAAGGTATTGTCCTTATGAGTTCACTGACACTGAACCAGTTCTGAAAAGAACAGGACGCGGAGGGTAGTAACTCTGCCGGGTACGCCCGTAATAGCAGGAATAAGTAACAAGAGGTGGTACCGTTCTTACTTGAGAGAACCCTCGTTTGTCTCGTTTTTTTGCGAGATGAGCGAGGGTTTTTTTGTGCGCATTGCACGAAAGAACTAACTACCAGTGAAAAGGAGGCAGTATGCCAGAAACACAACAGCGGATCACCATTTTAGGTTCCGTAGCACACATCGGTGAAGTTATCACGCTCGAAGGCTGGGTAGATACAAAGCGCGATCACGGAAAACTCACTTTTATTGACCTGAGAGATCGCACCGGAACAGTACAGTGTGTTGGCTACCAAAAAATGGGTGAGCTCACTACCGAGTCTGTTATCTCAATTACAGGCCTAGTGAAGGCTCGGCCAGAAAAAATGGTCAATGCTTCCTCTCCAACAGGCACGATTGAGGTTGATGTACAGGAGTACACCGTGCTCAACAAAGCCTACGAGTTACCAATTCCAATTGATACCGATGGACTAGAAATTAACGAAGAGAGCAGACTTGAGTTCCGCTATCTTGACTTGCGCCGTAAGCGTATGCGCAACATCATGAAGTTACGCTCAGACTATGCTCGCGCAATTCGTGAAGCACTGCACAAGCGTGAGTTTATCGAGGTCGAGACACCAATGCTCACCCAGTCTACAAAAGAAGGAGCGCGTGACTTCGTGGTGCCTTCAAGACTCAATGCCGGAAAGTTTTACGCTCTGCCACAAAGTCCACAACAGTATAAGCAGCTCCTCATGACTGCCGGTGTGGAACGCTACTACCAGATGGCGCGTTGTATCCGCGACGAAGATCTCCGTGCAGATAGAGGCTTCGAGTTCACCCAAGTTGACCTTGAGATGAGTTTCGTGAAACAACAAGACGTCATGGACACGGTAGAAGCTGTGGTGACAGAGGCAGTCAAAGCTGTCGGCGGGAAACTGAAGAGTGAGCCGTTCCCTGTCTTTACCTATGCAGAAGCAATGGAAAAGTTTGGTGCTGATAAGTTCGACTTGCGTACCGAGGAAGAAAAGAAGGAAAACGTCTTGGCGTTTGCTTGGGTTGTACAGTGGCCATTCTTCAAAAAAGTTGATACGAAAGACGCCGCTGAAGTGGCAGATGGCAAAAGTGGCTGGACGTTCACCCACAATCCATTTAGTACGCCTGTCCCTGAGCATGTTGAGCAACATCTCAAGGGTGAAAACATTGCCGAGATCTTCACTGCGCAGTACGACTTGGTCTGTAACGGCTATGAAGCTGGTGGCGGAAGTATTCGCGCCCATCAACCAGAAGTATTGAGAGCTACCTACAAAATAATGGGCTACTCTGATGCCGAAATAGAAGAGGGTATCGGTCACATGCTGGCTGCCTTCAAGGTGGGAACGCCACCTCATGGTGGTATTGCATTAGGGTTTGACAGACACGTCATGCTACTTGCCGGAGAGAATTCTCTGAAGGAAGTTGTGGCATTCCCGATGTCATCCTCTGGTAAAACAGCCGTTATGAACGGGCCAAGTACCATTACTGATGCGCAACTGAAAGAACTCCATATCTCTGTTACCGAAAAATCGGTATAATGAGTTGGTCATGTCTTCTCAGTCTCGAGTAATCTTTACCACGCTGTGCCTCAGTGTACTCTGTCTTGTAAACGGTGGTGTACAACCAAAACGTCTTGTTGCCTACTTGAGTCCGCCACCGGTTGTGGTGGCGCAAGTTCCGGTTGCCCCGCTGGTGCGAAAGAAAGATGACTCAAAACAGGCTCCAGAACTGCATGCTCAGGCTGCACTGCTTGTTGATGAACACTCAGGCAGTATCTTGTACGCGCAAAACGCTGATACACCGCTGCCGCCAGCTTCAACAACAAAACTCATGACAGCACTAGTCGCTCGTGAAGTATATCCAGAGGGTACAGTTCTCACCGTCCCAGCTGTAGGAAGTATCGGCGGGGCGAAAGTGGGTCTTACTCGGGGTACGCAGTATGCAGTCGAGCAGATTCTTGAAGCCGCCCTCATCCCTTCTGGAAATGACGCTGCCTACACACTCGCTGCCAACATGCCCGGCGGTGTACCTGCTTTTGTTGAGAAAATGAATGCAAAAGCGCGAGAACTGCATCTTTCAACCGCCGAGTACAGAAATCCAACTGGTTTTGATGATCCTGAACTGCGGATGAGTGTGCGGGACTTAAGTATCTTAACAAGAGAAGTGCTGAAAGATCCGTTTCTTAAAAAAGTAGTCAGTACGCAAGCCACCACAATCTCTGATATCACCGGAAAAAGAGCTCAAACTATTATCACAACTAATCATCTTTTAGGTATAGATCCGCGCGTAATTGGAGTGAAGACTGGTACAACTGAAGAAGCAGGGCAAGTTCTTGTCAGCGCGTTTGCCAGTGAAGGCAGAGTCATCGTCTGTATTGTCATGGGGAGCCAAGACCGGTATGCTGATACCCTTGCGCTCGTCAACTGGGCAGAGGCGACCTTCGAGTGGGTTCCCTTTGATCAAACAATGGTATACTAGGTTCGAAAGAGAAAGCAGTCGCTATGAAAGTAGTCATTATTGGAACTGGATTTGTTGGTGTTGTCAGTGCAGCAGTTTTTGCTTCATTTGGTAACGAAGTTGTGGGTATTGATATTGATCCTGAAAAAATTAAGAAGCTCGAAGCAGGCGAAGTGCCTTTTTTCGAGCCAGGTTTAACAGAGTTGCTGCTGAGTGAACAAAAAGCAGGAAGACTGACGTTTACTACCGAGTACGCTGCCGCAGTTCGTGGCGCTGCAGTCTGTATTGTGTCTGTGGGCACTCCATCTGGAGCAAACGGTAGAGCAGACTTAACATACGTCTACGCAGCTTGTGAGAGTATGGCCCCGTACTTAGAAGAAGGGGCAGTGGTTGTAATTAAGTCTACGGTACCACCCGGCACACTTTCTATGGTTCGTGAAAAAATTGCGGCTCTTACTACAAAACAGATCTCTGTTGCTTCAGTTCCAGAGTTCTTGAAAGAAGGCACTGCCGTCAGTGATACCCTCCATCCTGATCGAGTCGTGATTGGCGTTACTGAAGATGCCGCTTACGAGGTGCTTGCACGGTTGCATGAGCCACTGAATGCTCCAATCCTTCGCGTCTTACCAGAGTCTGCACAGATGGGTAAGTATGCTGCTAACTCATACTTAGCACTGCGTATCACCTTTATCAATCAAATTGCGAACTTGTGTGAACACACCGGGGCTGATGTTTCTGAAGTCATCTCTATTATTGGTAAAGATTCACGAATCGGCAGCCACTACTGGTATCCTGGTCTTGGATACGGTGGATCCTGTTTCCCAAAAGATGTCAAAGAAATTGCCGAGTACTGCAAACAAGTTGGTGAAGCTGACGCGCTCTTTATTAAGATTCACGAACTGAATGTGGCTCGTATCCCTCGGTTACTTGCACAGTGGAAAGAGCTGGTGGGCGGCTGGAGTGGTAAGAAAGTGGCTGTCTTAGGGCTTTCGTTCAAACCAGAAACAGATGACCTCAGAGAAGCGCCAAGTACACTCGTCATTCCCAGCCTTCTGAAAGCTGGCGCAGTGGTGTGTGGATATGATCCACAAGCGAAGGCGGCTGCAGAGCGGCACTTTGGTACAACAGAAAACTTAACCATTACCGATACACTCGAGACAGCACTTGAAGGTGCCGATGTGGTGCTTATCCTCACCGAGTGGAAACAAATAGTGAACTACGAGTTCCCCACAGTCAGTGGTAAACAGGTCTTCTTCATTGATACCCGAGACCAGTTCACGGCAAGCACCCTCACCGATCGGGGATACACATACGTAGGTATTGGTAAAGGACATACCAGATGAGCGCGCTCGGGCCAATTCTTGTCACAGGCGGGTCAGGCTTCGCAGGAACACACTTGCTGAAGGCACTCGTTGCAGCCGGAGAAAGAAATCTTCATGCAACCGCGTTTACAGCAAAACTTCCTCAGGAAAGCGAACTAGCTCAGCACGTTACGTATCACACAGTGAACTTAACCGATGCCACTGCAGTTACCGAGCTTATTGCAACGCTGAAACCAGCCCAGATTTATCACTTAGCGGCGTTTGCCTTCGTCGGCAAGAGCTTTGAGCGGGGCAGCAGTTTAGTCGCAAACAACACGCAACTTCAGCTGCAGCTACTTGAAGCAGTCCGGGTGCACTCGCCACACTCACG
>CAYMVN010000050.1:0-7816 GCA_964394125.1 uncultured Pseudomonadales bacterium
CGTATTTTTGTCGTACGGTTTACCACACCTCAAACAAAACAAGTTGCTGACTTAGTTACGATACCCATTGTGGCAGCAGTGCAGGAGCTGCACACGAGCGCCGTACACTTCTTTGAGCAGTACTACACTCAGAGACTCAACCGAGTGGCCAACACTGCAACATTTATAACTGAACTGATACAGAACCACTCATTTACCCAAGAAGAGGCTGAGTGGCTGGCAAACTTTGTCAGTATTGTACAGCCAGATGCTATTCAGCTCGAGAACTGGGCCAAAAAGCCAGGGGTTTCAAAAGAAGACAGAGAGCAATTAAACCGGCAACTAGAACGAAATAAACGAAGAGAAGAACAATTCCGGTACACCACAGAAACTGCTCCAGCAGCAAAAGCGAAGTTAGCTAAGAGAATAAAGAAGGTACTCGGTGGGGCAAGTGATCTAGGCTCATTCATCATTACCAGTTTATTCACTGATCGGCTCATACCGGGCGATAGCACTGATCCTGATGCACGAAAAAAAGCACTCAGAGATGCACGCACGGTCTACCTTCCTAAAGAAGCAACATTTGTACTCTTTAACTACCCGTGTCTACAAGACGGGCACGTGCTCTTGAACGGGGTTGGATTTGGCCTGAGACTATTTACCCATAAATCAGGGGCAGAGCAAATTCAGGGTGCCATTATTGGACGGCAACAGTTGCTTTAATCACCTCTACACATTCCCCTTCATTTCCTCTACACTGGAATGAGCATGATTCGATTCGTCAACGCAACTAAGCAGTTTTCTGAAGCTTCAATTGGTCTTAAAGACGTCTCATTTGTTCTTGAGCCAGGAGAGTTTGCGTTCCTAACCGGCCCTTCTGGCAGTGGAAAAACCACACTCATTCGGCTTATCCTCAGAGAGTACCAACTTACGGGGGGAGATATCTTTTTTAACGACACTCCTCTCAAGACACTTTCCAGTAGTAAAGTGCACTTACACCGTCGCAAAATTGGCGTTGTCTTTCAAGATTACAAGTTGATTCAAGAGATGAGCGTTTGGGAGAACATCGCCATGCCACTTTTCGTAATTGGCAAGTCAAGCGACGAGATTGCCCAGCGAGTCACCGACCTACTTAATCTGATTAAGCTGCCTGACAAAGCCAACCTCTTCCCTTCACAGCTGTCTGGCGGCGAAGCGCAGCGCGTCAGCATTGCCCGGGCACTTGCCTCTGGCCCCGAAGTCATTATTGCCGACGAACCAACGGGGAACCTTGACCCAGAAACAGCACTCGGCATTGTCCGGCTAATGCACAAGATTAACTCGTTGGGTACAACCGTGCTCATCGCCACACACGACCGCACCATCATCGCCCAGTTTACGGAAGCGCGCACCCTCCACTTAGAGAAAGGCGTCCTCGTTATTGATACACATACAGCGAAAAAGGCTAAACAGAAAAGTACTAGAGTAGAAACTAAAAAAGAGGTACCACCGGAAACAGAGGAAAAACAGTCAGACAAGCCAGAACCAGCTGCTGCACCGGCACCCACACCAACTCAAAAGCCTTCTTTCTGGGGCTCGCTCTTCTCACGGAAGAAAAAAACAGCAAGTACAGAGCCTACAGAAAATGATGATGAACCGAACAGTACTGTCGTTGAAGTGACTGAAGAAACAATCGAGGAAACCCCCGGGAAGCCACACAAGCGCACCAAGAAAAAAGAGGACTCAAAGAAAAAAGGAGAAACGCCATGAACGCCATGACTTCCGCGCTCTCATCAATCCGTCGTTCGCCCTATCAAGCATTTGCGGCTATCTTAACGATGACCGTCACCTTTGCTGTTCTCTTTGCGTTGTCCTTTGTCTTTGCCGGAGTTGAAAAGATCCTCACTTTCTACGAGTCAAAGCCACAGGTGGTTGCGTTCTTCAAACTTGCCACAGATGACGCTACCGTAAAAAAAGTTACCGATGACTTAAAAAAGAAGCCGTACGTAAGTGAGGTTTCTATAACAACAAAAGAAGAAGCACTCAAGCTCTACTCCGCAGAGTTCAAAGACTCGCCACTCCTGCTTGAGCTCGTCACCCCAGAAATGTTACCGATCAGTGCTGAAGTTTCTGCACAAAACTTAGACTCTCTCGTTCAAATTAAGAAAGATCTTGAAGCTGAACCGAGTGTCGAAGACGTGAAGCTCCAAGAAAACGTTATTGATGCGCTCAAGTACTGGATGAGGAACATTCGGGGGCTGGGGCTGGGCATCGGTGGTGCACTCATCATCGTCTCAGTGTTTATCATTGTGGTAATCATTAGTATGCGGGTTAGCATGCAGCGTAATGCTATTAGCATTATGCGGCTTATCGGCGCAAGTTACTGGTATGTCAAAAAGCCATACATCGTTGAAGGATGTATCTACGGCTTTGTTGGTTCACTACTGGGTTGGGGTATCTCACTACTTGGATTGTTGTATAGCATTCCCTATCTTGAAAACTTTACAAAAGGGTTGCCCGTCTTCCCTATTCCACTCGAATTCTTTGCACTTCAGGGAGGGACAGGGCTCGCACTGGGGCTTTTTATTGGTGGACTCTCGGGCTATCTCGCCGCAAGCAGGTTAATTAGACAATAATACGATGAAATACTGTACTCAGCTACTCATCTGCCTCGGTATTTTTGCCGCGTGTGCCACATCAGTCTCGGCACTCGACTGTGAATCAATCCGCTGTGGTGACTCAGGGACAGCTACTTCGTCTGCTGAAGTCAGCAAGTTTAATGCCTGTATCAACGAGAAGAGGTCTTGTCTACAAGGCAAAATCTCAGAGATTCAAGGCCAAAAAAGCACCCTCAATAGTGCAATTAGTGTCATCACGAGCAAAGTTGCCCTACAACAGCTTAAGATCTCTCAAACTGAGAGTGAAATTAACTCACTTGAAAAAGAAATCTCAGGGCTTTCAGAGCTGATTAGTGGGCTCAATCTTTCGCTTGATCGCTTGAGTAGTCTCTTGGTTGAACGCGTCAAAGAGCAGTACAAACAGACGCGTGTTTCACCTTTTACACAACTGCTTACCACAGACACTGCCAGTGATTTTTTCAATACAGTTCAGTACCTTGAACGAGCCAGCGACCAGACGGCTGCAGCCATGGAACGAGCCGAACTCAAGCGGATTGTCTATGACCAGCAGAAAGACTTGAAAGAGAAAAAACAAGCTGAGGTGCAGCAAAAACGCTCGGAGCTGGTACAACAAAAGGCAGCACTCGACAGACAGAAACGAGAACAGCAAGAGCTTCTGCGTGTCACAAATAATAATGAGACAAAGTATCAGCAGTTACTTTCTGAAGCTGAAGCGCAAGTTATCTCGTTTAAGAGTTTCGTTACGACTGCTGGTGGTGGCATTATCGCGCCAGACTCACTTGGTCGTGGGTATGACGGGGCGTACTTTTCGCAGCGCGATAGCCGGTGGGCAAACGCATCCATTGGAAACTCATCCGAAAGTATGTACAACGTCGGGTGTTTAGTAACGTCTGTTGCCATGGCACTTAAAGGCCTCGGGGTTGACGTAACACCACTTTCTATGGCAAATAACTCATCGTACTTTTTCTTTAACACCGCCTACATGCTGAGTCGCTCAACCATCTCTCTGCCTGGCGGGAAGACCAGTAGGAAGATTACCATCGGTTCTATCTCCAGTGAACTTGATCAAGGGAATGCAGTCGTTACCGGTGTCAAAGCTGGCCCGTACGGCACACACTTTGTTGTACTCAAGAAGAAAAAAGATAACGACTGGCTGATGTATGACCCCTGGTACGGCCCGGATTTAGCGTTCACGTCCCACTATCGCAGCAGCCAGATTTACTCGGCCGAAGTGATTTACTAACCCTCACTCTCGATTCACTGACCTATAACTGTTGACACAATGCTCATTTAGTGTATAATCCCCAAGTGTTAAGTAGATCAGACAAATACAAGAATACTCAAAGGGTATCACGATTATGAAAAAAGTTATTCTCACCTCTATTGTTGCAGTTGTTGCAATCGCTTCTACTGTTGCTATCACTTCAGCAAACAACTCAAACACACAGTCACAGAATCAGAAGGTTGAACAAGTTTCTGATTGGCACTGTGATTTCGGCGCGTATGGACAAATAACTGCTTGTTACTTTAATGGTAAACAGCTCACCGAGCAAGAACAACACCAAAAACAAGTTGCAGTTGCTCAGGTTGGTCAACCAGTACAACGAATTCACATCCCTGCTGATACAGCACTTGATTCATCCGCAACACTCGCAATCATGCTACTCGGATTAGTCGGTCTTACTGCTAGTATCGCCCTACAAACAGTGCGAAACTAAGCACTCACACAACGTCTTATAGTAAGTTACAGCAAGCATCTTTTTTATTGACAGCTGAATAAACATCCATCAAGTGTTTATTTACATGTCAAGTAAAAGAGTTTGTTCTGCGCGTACAACACTGCGTTGTATACCTCGCATTCAAACCATACTTGATATGTTGTTTCCTACTAGTTCTGTTCATCAGAAATAGCATGGAAGCTCTTTAACAACACATCAAAAAATTACCTGCGACCACCCCCGGGCTGCAGTTCACATATAGTGTGCCTATTTTTTTCTTTCGCTCCACAGATCACCTGTAGAGCCATTTCAGCATGGAGGAAAAATCATGCGAAAGATCAGAAGTGTCATTTCTTTTATTGCAGTACTCAGCATCGTTTTGATGTTGAGTCAGGGTTGGTACGCTGATGCATCAGCATCAGCAACCATTCCGCCGACGGCTACTGTGACCGCCACCGCTACCAATACGCCAGCCGGTACTGCCTCCCCCTGTGGGATGGCTACCGCACTGACATATTCTAACGGTATGTTCCATGTGACTCTCACTAGCGCTACCAGCAACTGCTGGTACGAAATCAGAGTGCTGAATTATGGAAACGTTGGCCCGTTCAGAGCAGGGCAAAACCCTGCTGCTAGTTTCACAAATGGCACCTACACAGCCTATGTCTGGGCTGTCGTTGAAGGCACTGAAGGCTGGCACCAAATCGGTGGCCCCTTCGTCTTCACGGTAGGCTCAACAGTTGCTACCGCAACACCTGCATCAGGAACTGCAACCGCCACCGCTACCAATACGCCAGCCGGTACACCCACACCCAGTGGGTCACTGCCAATCTGTGTGTTCACCAACGCACTCTCGCCAGAAATGCCAGACCACACGAACTGGAGACAGTTCTATGTCTGGTGTTTGAACGTTGCCGATGGCTACTACCCAGTAGTCTTTGGAGACGGGAGCACCTTCGATGTTTACATCGAAGGTGGCATTGGGAAGGTGTTTGGCGAAACAGCACATGGTTTCACACACGACTTTCCGTGTGAAACTGGTGGTAAATCTAAAACATACACCCCAATCGTTACGATTGGAGGATATGTCTTCAGCACGCAAGTCACAACAGACTTCCAGTGCGCGGCCTGGATGTTGTACTTGCCAATTGTTGCGAAACAACAGACAGGCACACCAGCTCCAACACCAGAAGTGTGCAGTGATTTCAAAATCACCACACGTCATCTGATTGATGGGGTGAGCAATGATGGACGATGGGTCTGCAAAAACACAGCTCTAGTAGCAGTAAACTGGAGCAACGCGGAAGATGCATGGTTCCAAGTTACAGAGCTTCAGACAGGGAAGCAAATGTTACAGTTTCCAAAAATCCAACCAGGCTATCAATTCAGTCTGAGTGGGTTCACCTGCGGTTACGACTACGTAGTTGTAGTCCAGACCGCTGGGCCTGAAAGCTGCAACGCTGGTGTCATCAGACACTACGACCCAGCAGCTCAGTAAATCTTTTTGATGTTGTTAAACCCGCCGAGAACGTAAGTTCAAGGCGGGTTTTTCTTTTTCTGTTATACTAATCACATGCATAATCAACAGTCTCCCACATTTTGGCTGAGCATCAGTGTTTGCATCGCACTTTTGCTTATTCCGCTCTATCACTTCTACATTTTTAAAAATAACCTCCCATTTATACCCAGCTATCCAGCTACTGACTGGACCGCACTTCCTTCATGTGAAACACAACTCCTAACCGTCCTACCCAAAGGGACAGTTTGTCTGCATACAAACGAACGACCACTAAAAACTACTTCAGATGTCGAGCGGTGGAACTTTACTGAGAAAAGATTTGTCTTAGCACAGCGAGCACCAGATGATCAGAAGTGGGTTGTCCTCGTCAGTGAACAATCGCAACAATTTCCCGAGAGATTCCCCGTAATTATTCGGTGTACATGGGGATGCTACTTACTGCACTAATGAAATTAAAGCTACTCGCAAAAATCAGCGTACTTGTATGGGGACTCTTCTTTCTTCACTATCTGCTGTCTGTTGGTTTACTCTACACTGCAGAAAACTGGCCTCCACTCACTCCACTGTTATACAAAACGCTCTTAGAGCCAGCGCACCCGTTCCCACCATCGTACGGCAGTTCTGTTTGGGATCTCAATCGGAACTTCCACACCTGGGACACGCATTACTATCTTGAAATTGCTGAACGCGGCTACTCAAAGCTCCCATTCAATCCCAGCTTACCGCAGAACTGGGCTTTTTATCCTTTTTACCCGCTCTTAATTTCTGCTGCTGTACACGCTACTGCTACACAAAATATTGGAATTGCCTCACTTGTTGCTGCCATTTTTATTAGCAACAGCGCGCTTATCTTTGCACTCTATCTCATCAAAATTACCGCAAAAAAGTATGGAATTTCTCGTTCGCAAGTAAACTGGGCAGTGTTTTGGCTGCTCTTCTTTCCTGCTTCACACGCACTTTTTCTTGGTTTTACAGAGAGTGTCTTTCTCTGTACACTGATGCTCTATTTTTGGGCACTTTCAACACAAAGATTTACTCTAGCTGCCTGGTGTGTGGCGGTGGCAAGCTGTACAAAAGTTACTGGAGTACTACTACTGCCAGTTTTACTGATTGCTTGGTGGCAGTTGGCGGGGAAGCGGCTTCAGCTTCGTGCCCAGCTAAGTACAGCTGTAGCATTGAGCATCCTCTCGCTCCTTCCACTGTGGCTCTTTTACACCCATCTGCACACACTAACCGGCAACTTTTTTGCATCATTTGCAATTCAAGAAGCTTGGAACAACGCAGGGTTCATCCCATTTCAAGTATTTAGTGGATATTATAGAGAGTATGGCTTTACCATCTATCCACCACACGTACTGTCGCTTGTCTTGCTGATACTCTTGTGGGGAGTCACACTGTACTGGAGTGTCACACGACTTAAAAATTTTTTTACACAGAATACTCCTCTGCAAAATAGTGAAGTCTGGTGGTTTTTATACACCGTGACTTCACTTGTCGTCATCTCCTCAGTGCATAACCGCAGCAGTATCTTTCGTTATGTGCTTGTTATTCCTATATTTTTTCTTATTGCATCGAACCTTTTTCCATTCTTAAACACTCGAAAAGGAGCCTATCTATTTTCAACACTGCTCATTTTTTTTCATATTCTCTTTTTTAGTTACTATGTAATTCAGGTGCCTGCCTACGGTTTCTAATCTATCTTGATTTAATTTGATACATTAACGTTGACTTTGGACTTATTTTGTCCTATAATTAACACTATCGGACTAGATAAGTTCACAGTTTACGTATATGGCAAAGAAACTGCAGTCACTTTCAATTTTTTTCCCTGCATTTAATGAGGTTGGAAATATTACTGCGTGTATTCGTGCTGCCGAAAAAATTGCGAAGAAGGTAGCACACAGCTACGAAATAATAATCATCAATGATGGCAGCACTGACAAGACCGCACAAAAAGTTAGGCAGCTTAAAAAAGACATTCC
>CAYMVN010000051.1:0-7776 GCA_964394125.1 uncultured Pseudomonadales bacterium
AATGACTCAAGTCCCGCTTCTTAAAGCAAAGCTCGAATTACTACGTTGTCCTCAGTTCCACGAGGGTTCTCTGGACTTCTCAACCTTAACATGGCGAGTTTTTTTTATGTCTACACATGCTATAACTAAAGAGTGAGAAAAGTGTCAAACATTGTATGTCAGTAATAACAGAAAAAGCAGTTACCTTTTTTACGAAAATGGGGTTTTTTCCGAGACGTAAAACTGAAACTGAGGCTTTAACTGAGGATCCACATGATGCTCTTGCTCATTTACTAGAGGCGCATAACAAAGAGGCTATACAATACTATATTAATCGTCAGCTCCCTTACCCAACCGTAATGAATAAAATATATGAGGAAAATGAAGAGTTTTTTTCATGGCTTGTGGATAGAAAATTACTTTTTGATGACGTGTACACAATTCTAAGCGCATACAGCTTATCAGTGATAGGTACCGAAAAAGTTATTGATGCTGGAATTCGAGGAAGGCAGCTGATTACAGCAGTTTCAAATTTTACTAAGAACGAATCAGTAGCAACATATTTGCTTGAGCACAGGTTGCCTCAATTAACTCACGAACTTTCTGACTCTGATTTACATGATTTGGAGCCCTTCTGTGCGTCGCAACCAGAACTGCTGGAGCTTTTAGCAGTAGGAGACAATGATCTACGAACGATTACCAGCTACATTACCCATCTTGAGGAAACACAAGTCATTGAGATGTTTGTCGAATCCCTTAAATCCTCAAAGATACAGCCTAATGAGTTCCAAAAGTTTTTTTCTATGCTTGAACAAAACTCGGAAACTGTAAGACACCTACTTGTTGAAAAAGCACCTTTTGCACTCTACGAGCAAATATTCTTCTTTGAAAGTAATCTTACTCAATATTCTCAACTTACAATTGTTACCCACGCATTAAGAGCAGAACACTATAAGAAGATGCTTCAGGTAGCTGAGGAGCGAGGAACAGATGTTGGTTTTCAACTTCGCTCAAAAGAAGAAAATAATGCTCTAGGTATTGGAGTAAAATCATACAGTCCAAATGGTAGCGGCGGTGAACTTGAAGCGGGTGAAGAGTTTATTAGTACAACTCTTAATGCGGTTGCAGGATTATATGGAGATATTGTTTTTGTGGGGAAAGCAGCTACTTTATTGCAAAAACACTTTACATTTCGAGCACTTGATTTTTCATTACAGAATGGGTTACATGCTCGAGGAGAGCTGAGTGTTTTTACCAGAGCTGGACTGAGCATTCAGGCTGCTGAAACGCTGAAGATTGCTGAAAAATATCTTGATCTAGGGAATATACAAGAAGCTGAATCACTCGTGAGAGAGGCTCAACAGCAGCTGGAAATTTTTGAACAATTGCCAACAGATATAGAGTCTGCCATAGCTACATTGCGCACTACAGCTGAAAAACAGATGCAAAGTGGTATCGCAGATGGTATTTCGTTACTAAACTCTGATTTTGTATGTTTGGTACCTCAAAATCAGTACGACCAGCTAAGAACAGCTATTGATGCGTCAGCGCTTGACGCTATTTCCAAAACTGCACTTAAAGCACAATTAATATCATATGAAGGCAGTCTCAATCGTGAGTTGATTGCTCAACTTCGCAATCCCAATGAGTTTAGTAGTAAAACTGAATCTCTATCTAAAATTTTAAGAGACAAGTCTCAGATCGCAACGAGAAATGATGCTGAAATAGCACTTTCTATGCCAGGCATAAAAGTAACGACTGCTTTGTATAAGTTTTCTGAAACACCTACAATAGATTTTGCGTTGACACAACCTGATAATCCCATTATTCAATTTAAACCAGATAATTGTGTGGCACTTCTATACTCGCTACAAAACTATACTGAGTGGTCTTTTTTGCGTGACTTACCACGTATCTATTGGGGTTCACTCCAAGGACCATTAAGATGGTGTGTAAAACGTATCTACGATGAAACTATGCTGACACATGATGTCCTTGCAAAAGACTTAAAAGCTACAGAGTTATTAAAACAAATCGGTACTACTATACAAAAACCAGTGCGCGAACTCGCAGAATCAGATCAAGCATTTGTTGTAAAAATCTTTGCACTAGATATACCAATAGACCAAAATAAATCTGCGATATCGCTTTGGAGAGAAAAAACACTGCAATACTAATTTTCTGCCAATTTCATAGAGTGCATTAATGAGGTTAGCTATAACCTTTCTGCTATACTATCAACATATCGCTAGCAAAAAGAGCTTGGTAACAAGCTGAAAGAGGCACGCAAGAAGGTGGGACTGACCCAGGCTGAAGTAGATGAGGCTGCTGAAGTGAGTTCTACAAGTTCTTTCAACTTTTCTTTTTTTGATAGCTTATCCCAAGTTATGAACTCAATAGTTTTCCCATCAAAGGATTTATTTTTTTACAATTACAAAGGCTTTTTTGCTAATTTTTGCATCTTCAGCATACTCAACCTCATCCATATTAGTGGTTACTGGGACTTCTGTCATCCCCACTATCTGAGCACCTTGTGCTTCAATGAACTTAAAAAACTTTTCTAGTTCGCTACACACAGCATCTGCTGATAATGGAATACGTGGAGATTTGTCGTCATCCATAACCATTGGATGGTTTCTACTTTCTCTTGAAAAATCTGGCAATTGCAACACAGTTATTCCTTGTTTTAGTACAACTTCGACTTCTGATTCTGATATATGTGTAGGTATCTCTCCTGGCATACAACCTCCAATTTATTTGCTATTTGTTAATTCTTAAATTCTATCACTCCCTTTACTGTTTGCTAATGTATATTTTTCTGTGTTGTTCAGGACTTGGGGGCTAAGAAGGGAAACCCCGCTTTGAACGCACTCCATTTTGCAGAGAAATTTTTTGCAAGTGTGGCGTGGTCTACCGGTTTTCCTCCCCATTCTTTTGATTCAAGCAACCAAGGGTGCACGTATGCAAACATCTCATCTATCAATGGTGCTGCAGTATAGAAAAGAACTCCAAGAGAGCGCAGATATGTCGGTGCATACAGATCCAGTACTTTTCCCAGGTCTATGACAAGAACTCTGCCTATCATCGGAATTTCCTGATCAATTCCCACCTTTCCGTTCTTATTCATTCTGCGACAGTTTTGATACAATTTCATCGCAGTGATAACATACTCTGATTTTTCTAATGCTTTAAACGCATGGTGTAGTTGTGGGTCAAGCCCTTCGACAACGTCTACATACCCCGTTAATAGTTGAAGTTTTGTGGCAGAGGGAAGATTCAATGCGTTAATTGCGAGACGAGCAATCACAGACTCTTCTTTTTCTACCATATCGGTTTTTGTTTGTGCACTAACATCACCCACGCCGTTTCCGTTAATAATTGCCTCACCCCAATCGTGACAGATTACACCATTCAGGAATGTTTGTTGCTGTTCTGTTGTAAACCTATCTGGCTCGTGCCGTAAAAAGCTACGAGCAATGCCGTACATAAGCTGACCATGAGTAAAGTCGTTAGCGGTGGCCCCGAGCGCCTCACTCCACAGCTGATCTGATTCTCCATTCCGAAATGTTGACCAGCGAAAGATATTCTGCAGAGAACGGCCTGCTTCAGTTCCCTGAAATGTGTTGAGTATACTTTGATAGTGTTCAACTCTCATATTCGAGTATAGTACTTCTGTTTCTTGTATCTGTCACTGTGTGGCTTAGTGTATTCTGATATACTAATAGTGCAAGGTGTACTATGGATATCTACAAAAATATACTCAATTTTTTCTTTGAAGTGGGTGCTGCAGAGCGCATTCAGCGCACGGGGCCGTGGGTGTACGGCGTTGCTGACGCTGAAACTATTGCTGAGCACTGTTACCGAGTTGCCATTATCACTTTTGTCTTAGCCACAATGGAAAAAGCTGATGTCACTAAACTGACACTCTACAGTTTATTTCATGATATTCACGAGATTCGTTTACTGGATAGAAACAGCATCAGTCAGCGCTACATGGAGACGCCAAACTCAGTTGTTGATGCCGTTCGTACTGATCAATTTAAGCCCTTGGGCGATGATGTCTTCAAAAAGTTTTCTGAAGTGCTCGAGTTAAGCGACGCGGAGTTTTTGCTGGTGAAAGATGCCGACTATATCGAGGACGGCCTGCGAGCCCGTGAACATGCTGAGAACGGTATGCGCGGTATGGAACACTGGATTGATGAGATTGAAGGCATTATTCAAACAGAGAGCGCAAAAAAATTGTGGAAGCACATCCGCACCACATCCTCAATCGACTGGGCACTGCTTGCCAAGCAAACGTCAGAAGAAATGAAGCGTGACTACTTGAACAAAAAGTAAGTATGCAGTTTGCTCAAAAATTTTATAAAAAAACTGTTGCATACACGCACGGAACTCACACTGCTCAGTTTGAAGTTTCACAGGAGTTATTTAGTTCTCAGACTGTCGATGCTGGAACACAACGGCTGTTGCGGACGCTGCTGTTTGAGCACGTCGACACCTATAAAAAAGTGCTCGATCTGGGCTGTGGCTATGGTCCACTGGGGATTATTCTCAAAATGCAGTGTCCTGCTGCTGAAGTGCACCTCGTTGATGTTGATGCACTCGCACTCGCGTTCACCGCTCAGAACGCCGCGCTTAACGGAGTGAGCGATGTGCAGATCTATCCCAGTTTCGGCTATGACGGGGTGACGGGTACAGACTTCGATCTGATCGTTTCTAATATTCCTGCCAAAGTGGGTGACTCGGTAGTTCGTGACTTTATCCAGAATGCGCGCTTTCATCTCGCTCCAGCGGGTAGAGTGGTGATCGTTGTCATTGATGCACTTGCAGACTTTGTGCATACGGAGCTCACTCGCGATGAGACAATCTCTGTGCTGTTTCATAAAAACTGGCCGGGGCATCATGTGTATCACTTTACTTTCACGGCTGCAAAAACTGAACAAGTTGAAGAACTGTCGCGCACGCACGTGTACGGCCAAGAACTGCCACTACAGATCGGGAAGAATACGTTTAACTTTGACGTAAGCTACAACCTACCCGAGTTTGATGAGCTCAGTTACGATACTGAACTACTGCTCGGACTGCTAGAAGAAATGTCGCTGCAGCACTCGAAGATTCTCTGTTGTAACTCTGGTCAGGGTTTTATTCCTTGCTTTCTCGCGCTCACGAAACAACCTGAGTCGCTGACGATCATCGATCGGAACCTCTTGGCGCTCGAAACAACTGCACATAATCTTTCAAAAGTTCCTGCTACCGCACGGGTTTTGCACCAAGTTGAACTAACTTCAGGTGTAGAAGATCTTGATGTAATAACATTCTTGTTCCCTGAGAAAACTGAGCCAGCTGTGTGCGAAGCATACCTTGATCAGCTTTCTGGGCAGGTGCGTCAAAAGGGGCGCGTTGTGTTAGCCTCAAGCTCAACTGCACTCACGAGAGTTGAAGCAGTAGTTGCGCTGCTAAGTGATTTTAAGTGCAGTGACAGAAAACGAAAAAAAGGCAGAAGTGCCTTGGTGCTGACAAGAAAATAGAGCGGAAGGGACGTGATGACCATCTTTCAAGAGCGAGTGTTAGCCTGTGTCTGTGAAGTGCCGTATGGCAAAGTTGTCAGTTATGGCCAGATTGCTGCTGCCATTGGTAGCCCGCGTGCAGCCCGCCAAGTGGGCTGGATACTGCGGAGTATGGAAACAAGTGCTCAGATGCCGTGGTGGCGGGTGATAAATAACGCTGGCAGAATTAGTATTAAAGGAAATTTAATAAATGATGCCGCGCGGCAGCGTGCATGCTTGCAATCGGAAGGTGTAGCGGTAGCTGAAGACTTTACTCTGGATATTGAACACTACCGGTATCACTACACCATCTTGTAGCAGTGCCAAGTATAGTGCTACTATTATGGATATGCAGTACGATATATGGCACAAAAAAGTTGTAAAAAAGATTCAACCAGTCTCTGATTTGGTTCTCTACTTCCGAGCATTACTGTTCGGGCTGGCGGTGTTTGGGGTGGCATATGGATATACTGCTTGGAGTGGTATCCCTAACATGCTTAATAAGTCCGTGGCAGATACTGCCTCTATTTTGATTGGTATCTCAATGCTCCTCAGTAGTTTATGCTACTTCTGGGACTTTGTTGACTCAAAGATTGTGTACCGGAAGCACTTAGGGCTCGTTGGTTTTGCGTTTGGAGTAACACACATTATTCTTTCGTTCTCGGCACTGCAGAGTTTGTTTGTTGGTGCAACCTGGCAAAGAGGTATCCCTTGGCCGTTACTCACAGCAGCTGTTGCCACACTTATCTTTAGTATCATGGCTGCGATCTCAAATCAGTATGCTGCCAGAGAGCTTGGCGGCCGGTTATGGCGAGGTATTTTACGCTTTGGATATGTTGCCGTGCTTCTTATTTGGGCTCATGTGGTGCTCCTCAAGATGGCTCGGTGGGAGACTTGGTTTAACGCTGGTATGAAGACCCCACCATCAATGAGTCTGCTCGTAACGTTGTTTATCACTGTTGTACTCATCATGCGAGTGGCACTGTGGTACGCACTGAAACGGAAAAAATAATTTTTACCCATTGCTACTATTTTTAGCTTAGGCTAAAAATAGAGTATGCATAAAAGTTTACAAGAAGTTCATCGCAGTGTTCGTATTCCGCAGTCACTGGGTTGGTTTAAGAAGTTACTCGCATTTGCAGGCCCCGGGTACTTGGTCGCAGTTGGGTACATGGATCCCGGAAACTGGGCGACTGATCTAGCCGGAGGCTCTCAGTTTGGCTACGCGTTACTCTCGGTAATCATTATTTCAAACTTCTGTGCCATGCTCTTGCAACACTTGTCATTGAAGCTCGGAATTGCCTCAGGGAAAGATCTCGCGAGAGCTTCACATGACTTCTACTCACCAAAAATGAGAGTATTTTTATGGATAACTGCTGAAATTGCGATCATTGCCTGTGATCTCGCTGAAGTTATTGGTTCGGCAATCGCGCTGAACTTACTGTTCCACATTCCTATTCTTCTGGGTGTACTGATTACAGCAGCAGATACGCTCGTGTTGCTCTATCTGCAAAACCGGGGCATTCGCTATCTTGAGCTACTCATCGCAAGTTTGATAACCGTCATTTTGGGTAGCTTTATCGCTGAGCTATTTTTCTCTCATCCTGATATAGGAAGTGTGCTCGCGGGGATGGTTCCTAGTACGGAGATCTTTACAAATAGAGAGATGCTGTACATTGCCATTGGTATTCTTGGGGCAACGGTGATGCCGCATAACCTGTACTTGCACTCAGCGCTCGTGTTGTCACGCACGTTCAAAAAAAGTACGGCAGGAAAAAAAGAGGCGATCAAGTTTGCCACAATTGATTCTACAGTCGCGCTCTTGTTGGCCTCCTTTGTGAATGCAGCAATTTTATTGGTAGCAGCGGCGGCTTTTCATACAAACGGTTTACACGCTGTAGCTGAAATTCAAGATGCCTATCATTTGTTAACGCCAGTCTTAGGTGCTTCAGCTGCGAGTGTGTTGTTTGCAGTTGCACTGCTGGCTGCAGGGCATAACTCAACGATCACTGGAACGCTTGCTGGTCAGGTGGTGATGGAGGGGTTTATACAGTTGCGTATACAGCCTTGGCAGCGAAGGCTGCTCACACGGGGCTTGGCAATTATCCCTGCTGTGGCGTGTATTCTGCTTTTTGGCAACACGAGCTTGGCAAAGTTACTCGTGCTCAGTCAAGTGATTCTCAGTATTCAGTTACCGTTTGCGATGATCCCGCTCGTACTCCTTACGGGGAACAAGCGGGTGATGGGAGCG
>CAYMVN010000052.1:0-7708 GCA_964394125.1 uncultured Pseudomonadales bacterium
ACTTCACAGGTGATTACAGAGTGTGTTGAAGGCGCGCGGCCGCTTGAGGATGCTATCGAAGACCCGGCTGTGACTCACAGTGAACGGCTGCAGTACATTCTGCACTTACTGCGGTACGTGCATTATTTACACAGAGCAGGTCTTCACCCCACTGACCTTCATGACAAAAACATACTGTGTGATAAAAACGGGCGTATAGTTGTTATCGACTATGGAATGAGTGGGAAAAAGAACACAGTGCAGAAAGAAAAGTGGTTTGATATTCATCAAGTAAACAAATCAATTGCAAGACTAATTCTGGGCAGCAGTGAGAAAATTGACGAGCCGTGGTCTTTTAAACCCGATGCAGCAAGTACTGCTTTATTTCTCAGCGGCCTCACCTCAGCTGAAGCAGCTCTGTGCAGTGCCCTTCTTGCAACGCTACCGATACAAGATGATTCGCTTGAGGAGCAGATCCAGACAATCACGAGAATGAGTTCAGCTAAATAACTGCAAGACTATGTGACAAATTTGGAATGTTCTCTTGAATTGTATCCCAGACAATTTGTAAATCTACTTCGTCATAACCATGGATTAAGAAGTTTCTCATAGAGACAACTTGTCTGAGTGGTAAGTCACGATTCTTGTCAGTGAATTCTGGCGAAAGTTTATTTGCTGCTTCCCCCAAAACTTCAAGCTGCCGTATTATCGCATCCTGACGCATCTGATCTTTTAAGAACTCTTCAAAAGAAATACCGACTGTATATTGAGCAATTTTTGTAATTGCACTCTTCATATCTTCAATGTAAACAGCATCAGTTTTGTTCATAAATCGTAATGAGATCTTGGTTAATATATGGTTTCAGAATTGGTTTGATATTTTTTCTTGTTACTAGATCTACTTTTCTACCCAACGTTGTCTCTAAGTAGAGCTGAATATCAGCGAGATCAAAAAAAGTTTTTTTGGTATTAAAGTCTATTAAAACATCTATATCACTCTGTGATTTTTCTTCACCACGAGCAGCAGAACCAAACAAACCAAGATACGAAATCCCCTGCTTTTCATACATGTTTTGGTGATCTTTTTCTTGTAGTTTACTCAAGTACTTATTCATATTGGTAAGTATAGCACATGGCTGCCATTTTCTACCCTTGATTCCTTCTCAATACCTGAGAAGATATAGTACGTATGAACATGTATGAGGAGTTTTTCTATGGCACTATCTAACCATGCATTTGTTGTAATCCTGGCTGGTGGCGGTGGTACGAGACTTTGGCCGAAAAGTCGCAATAAAACTCCTAAGCAATTTTTGAAGTTGTACAGCGAGAACAGCTTGATGCAAGATACCTACAAGCGCGCTCGCCTCTTGACCGATCCTGAGCACATCATTGTCATTTCTAACAAAGACTACATTACTGATGTCCGAGAGCAACTTCCTGAGCTCCCAGAGAAAAATATCATTGGTGAACCACAAAAAAGGGAAACCGCCCCTGCAATGCTCCTTGGCGCACTCATCGCCTACAAGCGTGACCCTGAGGCCGTGGTGATGAACTTAGCCAGTGACCACATTTTGTCTGATGAAGCCCAGTTTATCAAAGTTGCCGAAACCGCCCTGACAGTGGCAAGTAAAAAGGTGAACTTGATTGCTGTCGGTATCACCCCAACCTTCCCGCACACCGGTATGGGATACATTCAGATTGGTGAGAAGCTCGACACCGTTGGTGGCTTGCCTGTATACACCGTCACCGACTTCAAAGAGAAGCCAGATGTCGAGACTGCCAAAAAGTTTCTTGCCACCGGCAAGTACTTCTGGAATGCCTGCAACTACGTGTGGAGTGTTGAGACACTGCTCGCTTCGTTCAGAAAGTACTCTCCAGAAATCTTGGCTGCGCTTGAGCCACTTCTCAGCGTCATCGATACTCCAGATTTTGCTGCTGCAGCAGATGCGGCATATGCGAAAGTAGAAAAGATCGCGATTGACTACGCAATTAGTGAAAAAGCAGATAACTTGGCGCTCATTCCTGGTGACTTTGGCTGGAACGACATCGGCGACTGGAAAGTGGTGTATGATCTGCAGAAAAAGGACGAGAGTAACAACGTTATTTTACAAGATAAAACAGCTGGTAGAGTTGTCGCATACGACTCTCGCGGTAACTTAGTGCACTCGAACACACGTTTGATTGCCTTGGTGGGAATGGAAAACACGGTTGTGGTAGACACCGGCGAAATTCTCCTCGTGATGCCAAAAGACCGCTCTCAGGATGTAAAAAAGATTGTTGAAGAGCTCAAAAAAGAGAGTGATACGTATCTGTAGGATTGTCCGGAAAAAAGCCACCTGTGTGTTACAGATGGCTCTTGGTTGTAAGTTGTCAGTGAATACTATCTTGAAATAAGTGGCAGATAGACGGTGTTCGTCGTATCTCCTGGAGTCCCTCCTTGTTGTGCCGGTGTTGCAGTTGCGACGATTGGCGTTTCTGTTGCAATAATTGGTGTCGCTGTTGCGATAATCGGAGTTGCGGTTGCCCCGGGCACTGGAGTGCCTGTCGGGATGACTTGTGTTGCGGTCGCTTCTGGGACTGGCGTATCTGTCGCGACCACAGGCGTGTTAGTTGCCCCGGGCACTGGGGTTGCGGTTGCAGTTGGTTCTGGAGTGGTTTCTGCTGGGTAGACAGTGAAGCTTATTGTTACCCAGTCGCTTGTCCCAGCATACGACTCACTTTCTACATGGACGGTATAAGTACCTGCCTGCAATCTTCCAAGATGCCACTCTGGCATCAGTAAAAACCCGGAGCCTCTGAATGTACCATCCAGTTCATATGTATCAGCAAAGTAGCCATTCATGAAGTCTTGCTTCCAGCGTAGTGTGACATCTGTTTCAGTAGTCAGAGTGTACGTATCACTAGGGTTGTACAACGTAGGTGGAATAACGCCACCACAGTAGGGATCATGAAAGACCTCAATACTAGTGATGCTGTTATTTGAATTTCCATTTCTAAATACATCTTGATAGTAATGTTCACTGTTAAGAACCCACTTTGATCCCCTGTAGCAGTCAAACATGCCTTGTCTGGTATTCTCTTCCCAGACTCTCACACTCCATCCTTCGCCAATGTGTATCGATGAAGCACGATTGTCAAAGTCATAGAGGTTGAAAAAACCTGTCTCAGCGAACACTCTGTCTTCACCCAGGCAGTACTCATAGTCGAAGAGTGCCACGCCGTCGAGGACGGTGTCTGAACAGGTGCGAATAGGGAGCGTTCGTCCACACTGGCTGTCGTTGAAGACCCGCGCATTTGAAACAGTGTTATCAACTTTATCGCTATCGGGCCAGTAGGAATCTTGTGAGAGGTCCCACTTGCTCCACTCAAAACAGGTCGCTTTTCCGTCTCCAGCAGAAGTGTTTTCGAACACTTCAATACTCTTCCCTTCTGGGATGTAGATTGAGGTGGCTCTGTCATTAAAGTTTTGCAGTGAGTACCAGCCTGCTTCACTCAAGGTGAGTGAGTCGCCGGTGCACGTTGTCCCGTCGAACAGTTTAATGTTCGTTTCGCCAGTCAAGAAACAGCTTGGATCGTTGACAGTGAACTCGATAGGAATGCTTACACTCACGCCATGGTCACTAATTGAGTAGATGTACCCGGCATAGTAGCCCGGATTCACCACGCCCAAGTTCCAGATTTTTTGAGTTTCTGGTTGAGCGAGATACAACTTGTCACCACTTGATGAAGTGAGTTCTCCAACTGTTGTTCCTGAACCTTGTTGCGGTTCGTAGGTAATAGCAAAGCTTGTCCCGTACGGGTACACACCCTGCCACTGCATTCCCCCTTTGATGTACGGCGGAAGTGGTCGGCATGGTTGTCCGTCAATACGAGCCCAGACTGTGTCTTCCCACCAGTTTCCAAAGTCACCCATGTTGTGGTGACCGAGCGTCATGTCATTAAACCGGTACTTGTCCAAACAGAGTTCTTCTCCGTACTTGTTCGTGATGACGGCGGAAAGATTTCCATCGTCAAGACGTATTGAGTAAAAGTTGTCTGTCATACTCTGGTTTGAACCAAGCTCTCTCTTCCAAGTTCCTCCTTGGTAGTACTTCTCTGTGTAAAACTTCACGCCTCTGCTGGGTTGTGAGACTTCGCAGGTGCCGCCGTAGACAAGTTGTGCCCACTGAATTCTGTTCGTCCAATCGCCTAAGTTCTCGATTGAAGTTGTAAAACAAGCACGATCTCCTTGATCCCAGTTGTCACTGGAAACTTTGAGTACGGCTCCGGTGGGTACGTAGGCAGATGACTGTCCGCTTGCCCCTGGTCCATCGGGTGGATGGGCAGAAAACCATGAGATGTTTCCAAGGCAGTTCGTTTGGTCGAAGAGATATGCGTAGCTTTTGTCCCAGTCGCCAAGGTTGGTACAACTGCGTGTTGTGGTGGGCGTTGTGCCTCCTCCACTACTGCAGTCGAATGACTTTGTGCGATGCGGGTTCTGAAAGTGTTCGCTCCAGTTGTAGTAGTTCCCTGCCTTGTCATGTGCCGCAGCACCGAACTCGATGTCTCCATCGGGAACGTTTTTGTTACACATGTTCCAAGTGAATGTGAATGGAGCGTCAGTTGGCGTACCAACAGTATCCCAGTTCCCATTTACTTTGGCACTGTAGGCAATGTCTAAGAGACCACTGCCAACATCTGAGGCAGAAACGGAGAGATAGGCTTGCGCACCACTGAGGGTGACGTTAAACGCCGAAATTTTAGGCGGCGTTGTATCACTCCCCGTGTAGGGCAGCAGCGGCTCACTTCCCGGAACTGGCTCAGGGTCAGTGTTGCATGCCGTGCCAAGTGTTTCATTGGCGGAGGCGGCGGAGAGTTGAGTGGTGCAAGAAGACGGTGGTTGAATATATACGGCTGAGATGCCATTCGTGGCATTCTCACCTGAAGTGAACTCAACTGTGTCGAGATTCATCCGGGTGTTGTATATTTGTGCATACCCTTCAGTAGAACTCAACTTCCCATCAGCCCTTTCGTACACATTTGCCAATTTTGACGCTGGCACAGCGATAGATTCGCTGTTGTTATCGAGCGTAGTTCCCTGCAGTGAAGTAAAACCATACGGCAGAGTTCTGTTCTCTCCTCTCAAAAATGTGTCAGCAAAGATGGCTACGCCGTCTTTGAGGTTGGCGTAGTAGTTGAAGTTGTTTACGAACTCCTCAGGCTGAACATACTTTTGTTTGAGGACAGTAGCTGAGTCGCCACTGGGCCAAGAATCAAGCGTTGATGGTGCAATTCTGATCTCCCAATGAAGATGAGGTGAACAACCATCTACGTTACAGCCAGAATTACCGACCTCTCCGATCTTTGTTCTTGCGCTAATTGTACTTCCTACAGAAACATCGATCTTACTCAGATGTGCATAAAATGACCAAACAAGTTCTCCGCTGGGGAGTGTGTGCTCGATCATTACTGCATTACCATAGGTGCTATCTGACAGGCCAGCGTTTTTGACAATCCCATTTGCGACTGAATAGACTGGCTGACCAGCATCTTTATTATTTGGGATATTCCAATCAATCCCTGGGTGAAAGTGCCCAGTCCCAGAAATATTGAAGTCGTAGCCACCGTTGATCGACCACTGGCTTCTATCTGCCACAGGGAAGTAGAATTGATCTGCAACAGATTGTGTTTCTCCTTTAACATGTTGCATAACTGAGTAGCTGAAAAAGAGTGAACCAAGAATTACAACCAAAGCTGCAATCCTTCGAGTAAATGAACTACAGTTCGTAGCCAAAATAGAATCTCCTTTACTGAAATTGAAAAGATGTTCGACCCACTACAAAGATTTGTGAGTGGGTGGGAATGAATAGCGTGCTACTCAAACCCAACCACTCACAATCTGTAATGTAGTCCGAATCAATTAAAAACTAATCAGTTATTCTGAATGTAGAAAAAATGTCACTGGCTGTACTGTCAATTTTATCAAAAAGTTCACTTCTAAATCTTGAACTGTATGAAACAATTTGAATAACATATGTTTTATTGTTCTTATATATAAATATGAATGACTCATCTGATATGCTTTTTTGTTCACTATCAAAATAAAGCTTTCGAGCAGGATATCCATTGAATTCAAGTATTTCATCTGATTTGAGTTTATAATCTGATGGATAAGAATTCATTTCTTTTATTTTGTTTTGAACAGCTGTCTCTTGGTTTGTTGTCTCAACTTGTATGGTACCGACTGTATCTTGTCCACCTTCTACAAAGAGAACAAAAAGATTCATATTTGGATATTCTGAAGTACCAACTGTATTCTCTGGGTACTTTGCTTGATCAATATATTTGGGATACTTAAGCGAATAGCCAAAATCAGTGTTTTTGTACTCAGACCATCCTTTTGTATTAACAGTTCCAGCTGTTTTAACCACTGCGAGAGGTGTAGGAACTGATGTAGTGGTTGGTGTTGCGCTGGGCAGTACTGCGGCAGCTGGTGAAGCTTCTGAAACAGTCTCTTGAGGAATCACTTGTGGCTTCTCCCAAGACTTCAACGCAAAAAACGTAAGTACAATAGCAATACAAACACCTACGATTAACACTGAGCGATTCACAATCTTTGAGTTCATACGTTTAATTATACGTTAGATATATTCTTTCTTCCACCTACACTACTGTGTGTTGTTAGGTAATTTAAAATAGTATTCACTTGTTAAAGATCTCAAGTTTAAAGTGCAACAGTATGTTTCGCGTTGAAACATCGTTGCAATTTGAACGAGGTGTACAGTATACCAGCAAATATGAATTGGTAAATACATATATTTTATGTATGGGGATGCTCAGAAGTGTAGATGAGTTATGTCGTGTATCCTAATTTTTTATTGGAAACTAATTAAGTATCTGAAAAGTTTTGAAAATTGACTCGCCAACGTTTTTGTAAGAATCAGAATCATTTGAATTGTAAACGTGCCACAAGAGAATATAGGTGCTTTTCTCAGTGTCCACAAAAAAAACAACGATGTCAGCAATCTTAACATTTGCAATAGTTGATTTATAAACAATCTTTGTAGCGGGGTAGTTTTTTGCACCGATGGTTGTTTGTGAAATATTCTGGATATCCATATTAGATGTTGAGAGTGGTCTTTTCTTATGTTCTGGATCAAGGTCAGTCTTCTCTATCCGACCGATACCATCGCCGCCTCTACATTCAAAGCTAACCATCTTGGGAAATTCTGTATAGGTATTCGTGGAGTACTGTGCGCATTTCCCCCAATACTTCTTCGACTCATCCGGGTATGCAACTAAAAATCCCAGCTTTTCATTTCGATATTCAGTCCAACCCTCAGGATATACAAGTTTTGGTACTTTGGGATCAATAGTTGCATCTGGGCTAGAAGTTGGTGGCGTAATGAGCTGTGGTGTAATTGTGGTTGGTGTTGGAACGACAACGGATGAACTGTTTCTCTGTTTGATTTGCTTGGTAACGAGCGCTCCAAGACTGATCACAGCAACAAGCCCAACAGTTAGAATCATGTGGAACGGAATAGATGATTTCTTTTGAGCCATAAGTTAATTATATCAGGAAATAGGTATGTCACTAAGGCTCCACAGTAACACTAATCTTGAAAACGAGTCCCATCGAGAATAATAGTTTCGAATATTAAGTTTGAATTCTCATTATCTTGGTCGAGAGAAATATAAATTGTTTCGAATTTTCTAGAGACAAAATAGTCAAGAAAGTTATAATCTGGCT
>CAYMVN010000053.1:0-7680 GCA_964394125.1 uncultured Pseudomonadales bacterium
GGGGGAGAAGTATTTGCTTTTGGAGAGCGCGGTTGGTGAAGGGATCTTCTTTGCAGGTCAGAATCACGTTGCACTCAGAGTCGTAGCAAGTGATGAAGAACACACGCTCATTACCACAAATCCTGAAGAAGTTATGGCACGCAAACAAGTTGCAAGTCAGCAAAAAGCCACACAGATTATTCAGTCACAACCAACGTACACAGTTGCACAGCAACCTGCACCGCAAACACAACCCATTCAACAGCAGCCAGTGTACTCACAACCAACGCAAAATAACTCCTCTAACTCAATTGAAAACTACGTTCCCCCACAAAGATAACAGTTTTTCCCCTTGCATTGTGGGGAAAACACTGTGTATAACTACACTTACTTTCCTCACGAGAATGATTAGAAGCTACAGCTGTGATTGGGTATATGTCTCGAGATATTATCTCTACATGGAATCAGTACTGCTCAGAAATGAGTTCTCAGGTGAGTTCTGCCGTCTTTAATACCTGGATTCTCTCAAATCCCATCACTGACATTGTTGAGTTTGATGCCACAATTTCTATCACCATTACCTGCCCTACTGCCTTTCATGCTACAAACTTACAAAAGAACCTACACATACAAATTAAGACAGCACTTGAAAAGCTCTTAGAAAAACCATGCGTGCTTATTTATGAAGTTGGTGACCCGCAAGTACATAAAAAAGAAGTAACTGAAGCTCGGACACAACCTGAGCAAGTAGGACAACTTGACCCCTTTGCACAGTTTTCTCAAAAAGAGTCTCAGTCACCTCGGGTTGAAGAGTTGTTTTCACAGCACACCATTCAATCGGCCCAAGAAGAACGCTACTTACTGCAAGCACGAACAGTCGGGCTGCGCCCGGACTTTTCTTTTGCTACCTTTGCAGTCTCTACAACAAATGAGATGGCTCACGCTGCAGCAACAGCGGTCTCAAACAAGCCGGGGTTATCTTATAATCCACTTTTCTTATACGGCGGGGTTGGCGTTGGAAAGACACACCTCATGCACGCAATCGCAAACAATATTTTACGGGCGAACCCTATGACGAAAATAATCTACTGCACGGGTGAAGAGTTCACCAACGACATTGTGCATGCAATTCAAACAAAAAAAGCAACTTCGTTTAAGGACAAATTTCGTTCAACAAACGTATTACTCATTGATGACATCCAATTTATAGCCGGTAAGAATGCTGTCCAAGAAGAGTTTTTCCATACATTTAATGCGCTCATCAAGCAACAAAGTCAGATTGTGCTCACGTCAGATCGTCCGCCACACGAGATTACGCTCCTTGAAGATCGCCTTCGCTCCCGTTTTGAAGCAGGACTAATGATTGACATTCAACAGCCATCATTTGAGCTGAGAACAGCAATTGTGCTGGTGAAAGCAAAAGCGCAACAGGTTAACATGACTATCGACTTAGCAAAAATCATTGCAGCAAAAGTAGAAAGTGCTCGAAAAATAGAAGGAGTCATTACCAGTATTCGCTCGGCGATTGAATTACAACACAAAACACTTGATGCAGATCTGCTTGAAGACTTACTTCAGACTGAGGTTGAAACCAGAAGATCTCGTATTAAAGTTGCGCCAGCAGACGTCATAAAAACCGTTGCAAATCACTATCACGTGAAACAGATCTCGATAAAAGGCACCAGCCGCGTTAAAAACCTAGTTACTGCTCGGCACATTGCCATGTACTTACTTAAAAAAGAGCTTTCTCTCCCGCTCGTTGAGATCGGTAGATGGTTTACGAGTAGAGATCACACAAGTGTTCTACATGCCGTAAAAAAGATTGAAAAAGACTTACTTTTAGACGAACAACTACAACAAGATATTTCTGCGCTACAAACGACTTTAACCGCTATTTCCAAATAGTTTTCAACAGGTGTGCAAAACACTGTGTACAACGACTGTATGAGTCGTGGATTGGCAGTGTACAAGTGAAGCAGAAATAAACTCAAAATAAGTTGTTCACAAATTTATACCCACTGCAGTCCCAAAGATATCAACAGGTCATCTTGAAGCGTATTCACATACTGTACAGTGCTCTTCTACCAGATATATAATGAGTCATTATTCACACAGTTGTGCCGCTCTACTATTACTACAACTAATATATATAAGATAAAAAGAGAAAAGAAACCTGTATGCAGTTAGAAGTAACACAAAAAGAAATTGAGCGTGGATTAAACTATTTGCAGAAAGCGATTCCGAGTCGCCCACAGTTACCTGTTCTCTCAGCTCTACTGATTACAGCAACTGAGACTGAGTGCACTATCGCTGCAACTGATCTCTACTTTGGGGTGCGGGTAACGTTGCAAACAACGATTCAAACTCCGGGAGTAGTTGCAGTCCCTGGTAAAGAGTTTAGAGAGTTAGTTCAGTCACTTCCCAGTACTGCTTCAATTACACTTTCTGTTACAGACACAACGCTTACGCTGACAGCAAAGAAGATCAAGTGTACACTCCTGTGTCTGAATAGCTCAGATTATCCTGCCTTCCCAGAATTTGAAGGTGAAACTGTCACCCTTGGTGCAGACACAATTCAATCTGTGGTTACCTATGTAAGTCAAGCTGCCTCGCTCGATCAAGCCAGACCACTCCTAACCGGAATCCTCTTCTCTTTTTCTGAAGAAAGTGTGCGCTGTGTTGCAACTGATGGTTTTCGTCTCTCAATCTTTGATGCCCCTGTTGCGGGGAGTGTTCCCAAAACCCTTGTAGTGCCTGCAAAGATCATCGCCGAGGCATCTCGGATAATCACTCACTTAGATGTGAAAGAAGTGATTTTGGTAGTCTCAGAGAGCTTGAAGCAGGTGTACTGCAAGGCTCAGAGTGTTGAGTTGTTTATGAGACTCCTCGAAGGTGAGTACCCACCGTATCAGAAAATTCTCCCTGACCAATTTAACACCGAGCTTGTTGCACCTGCAGAAGTGCTCCAAGAACAAGTAAAACGTGCCTTAATCTACTCTAGAGATTCTTCAAGTGTTATTACTTTTACGCTTCATGAAGGAGTGTGTTCAGTTTCTGCAACTTCTTCAACACTCGGTGAGTATCAATCTGAGTTAGAAGGCGCACAAGTAAAAGGTGCTGATGTTGTAATCTCGTTCAAGGCTAAGTATGTCCTCGACTTTTTGAGTACCGTGTCTGACAGTGACATCTGGATCGGTATGAACGAAAGCCTAAAACCAGCCCTTTTTAAGGCACAAAAAGAGTCGAAACTCCAATATGTAGTTATGCCTTTCCGAGTGACGTAGGTATCTGCTATAATACCGACCTTATGACAAAACGAACATGGAACCCAAAAAAGAGAAAACGAGCCAGAACACATGGATTCTTAAAAAGAATGAAGTCACTTGGCGGAATTAAAATACTTCGTCGTCGTCGAAGTAAAGGCAGAACCCGTCTTGGTGTCTAGTGCATGTTAGCTCGAGAAAAAAAAGTACCGCTTCGTCATCTTCCTCATTTTTTTGCAACCGCTCGCAGGGAAAAATTTTCTGGTTTTAATCTGCTCACTGTCCCTTCCGGTAACACTTTTTCTCGCTTCTCGTGCATTATCTCTTCAGGGAAGTCAAAAGTAGGTTCAGTTGAACGCTCAAGCGCAAAACGAGCTGTCTATGAACGAGTAACCGCAATTCTTGCCCAAAAACTAGTGTATAATCTTGACATTGTTTGTGTCTTGTATTCACGACCAACTGAAACACTACTCAAACAACTCGAACATGCAGTATCTCTTCTTACTTTATCACCTCCTCAGAACAGTAAGACATAATCTTCTGTTATCGGTGTTTGGTTCAGTGAGTTACTGCAAACACACGCCCAGTTGCAGTGTGTATATGCAGAGAGCAATACAACAGAATGGAGTAATAAAAGGAAGTACAATAGGACTAGCTCGTCTCATTCGCTGCTGGTAAAAACATATGCAATTTTTATTTGATTCATTTACTCAAGTTATTCTATTTTTATACCAAACCACTGGTAATCTAGGAGTCGCACTCATTGTTTTTACTCTTCTAGTCAGACTTATTCTTCTCCCACTCTCACATACTTCACTCAAAGCTGCTGATGAAATGAAAAAGTTACAGCCAGAACTGAAAAAAATTCAAAAGAAACACAAAGGTGATGCTGTCAAGTTACAAGCAGCACAACAAGAACTGTATAAAAAGTATAACGTCAATCCATTTGCAGGCTGCATTCCTCAAATAGTACAGATTATAGTGCTTATATTCCTCTATAATGTGCTGTCTCGCTTTTTTTCTCAAACAGAAGTAAATGGCGTTGTAATAAACACTGGTTTCTTAGGTTTGGAGCTGAATAAACCTGATCCAACTTATGTTTTGCCAGTTCTTGCAGGTGTCACTCAACTTGTCCTCTCAATCATGATCTCCCCTGGTGCTGAACAACCGGATCTTGTAGCAAATGACAGCTCAAAGAAAAAGATTCAAGTTGCCAATGAAAAGGAAGAAGACACGGCTGAAATGGCTGCTACGATGCAGAAGCAAATGCTCTTTATTATGCCAATTATGACCGGCTTTATTGCTCTCCGCTTCCCTGCAGGTCTAGCACTCTACTGGACAATCACCACAGTGCTGAGCATCATTCAACAGTGGTACGTCTCTGGCTGGGGCGGTGTAACAATTTATTTTAATCGTTTAAAAACAAAATTAGTGAGTTAGTCAGAAAGGACTTGTATGACACTAGAACAATTTATTACCACCGTTTGTGAGCACTGTGGTGTGGCTGCAGAAGAACTGCAAGTGAAACGCGAAGATTCAGATGGAATGATCACCATTCACATCACTCTTCCAGAAGAAGATTCCGGTCGATTTATCGGCTTTCATGGCGAAAGTCTTGAAGCACTACAGAGAGTTGCTCGGGTTGTATTTGCTCGAGAGTATCCTGAAACTAAGATCGTTATTAACATCAACGAGTACCGTGAAGAGCGCAGTGAAAAGTTACAAGAGTTAACAAAGTCAATTGTTGAGCGAGTTATCTCAAGTGGCATGCCATACACATTCCAGTCATACCTCCCCGCTCACGAACGCTTTATCATCCACTCTACGCTTTCTCAAGTTGAAGGCAGTGACGCAGTTGAAAGTGTATCAGAAGGCGAAGGGAAAAATCGCCGCCTAACCATTCGAAAAAAATAGTTCTATGCAACTTGAAATATTTACCGATGGTGGTTCAAGAGGGAATCCTGGCCCGGCCGCATGTGCGTTTATTGTTTATGATCCTCAAAAACAAGAAGTTATTTTTGAAGGCACCGATGCACTAGGCATTGCAACGAATAATGAAGCTGAGTATCAAGGGTTTATCGCCTCACTCAAGTGGTTACTCGCTCAAGATATGAGTGATACGACTGTCACCTGGAAACTTGATTCACTTTTAGTTGTGCAGCAGCTCAACCGAGTGTGGAAAGTAAAAGATGCACGGATGCAGGAGTTTGCTCAAACTGCTCAAACACTGCTCAAAAAAAGCCCCTACCGGTACGCAATTGTTCATGTGCCACGAGAACAAAACAAACGTGCTGACGCGCTTCTCAATAAGACGCTTGATTCACTAAGCTGAGCTATACGAACGCACGTAATTTTTTTACAATGAGTGCAACACATACGTTGTCTGTTTTGCTATGCCTCATTTTTTTGTAACCACTGAAGTCGTTGAAAAGAACGTGCCAATCATCGTTTTTGATGAGTTGTCGCTCTTTGCTGAAGCGTTGCAGACACTCTTCTCTGAGTACCCCACGACACTTTCATTTCTCGAAGAAAACTCTTTGACAGCGCAATCTATTTCCGCACTCACCGCCGCGTACAGAATTGTAATTGTTATTCATCCCTCATTCTTCTCTCATGCACAGCAAAAACTACTCGCTACACTCCAAGATTTTCAAGATTCGGTCGTTATTGTCATGCCAGTAGTTTCAGATTTCTCAGAACAAATAGTTGGTGAAATTCCTGATATTGGCGCGGTACTGCAGCAACAACGCTACTGTATCGAGTACTGCAATGCGGTACTTCCTCGAGCAACCTGTATTTTTATTAAAGACTGCCTCTTTAACCCAGGACTCGGCTCTCTCTTTGAGTACTGTCTGCAACATCTAGAAAAAGGCTTTGCTTTTGTTCCACAAATAAACTGTACACCAATCTTGTATGAAACAGCCTTGAACAGTGTCGTTAGAGAGATTCTCCGTCCTGAAAGAACCAGTAGCTGTATCACCGGACAGAAAAAAAGTGTTGAGCTGATGATAGAAAAAATAACGCAGTACTATGATCACTACTACTCTTTCCCGGTAACACTTCAACCAGTCGTAGTCACTCAGACAGAGACACTCCCATTTACCGTTCGCACACTCTCGATTCAAGAAAATAGTGATGACCTCTGCCGAGAGTTTGCTCAGTCACTCCCCGTCCCCACTGCTCTCCCCTTTAAGCATGTGGTACTTCCTGAGGCACAACCTGCTGTACCACGCGCTGAACCTGTTCGTCAACAAGCTCAAGAAGTTCCTTTCCAGAGAGAACAAATACAACCCATTGCACCACAACAGCCTACTCTGCTCCCTGAGCTGTTACCGGTCACACAACCGCAGCTAAGTGAAAAGCCAAGTGACGTGAGGCTGGCTCAGTCTCGCCTGGAAGACTTTAACTTACAAGGAGAAATTACTAAAATATTCACTTCGCAAAGAACAGTACAAAAAAAAGAACGCGTGCTCTCTGTCGTACACTCAGAGAAAAAAATTACCGTCAAGAAAAAGAAAAAAGCACTGCTTTTTTATGGGGGGATGGCCTTCACCTTTATTGGCCTCTTAATTGCAGTACTTGCCAGTATCTTTACTGTTTCAACAATGCTTCTCCGCTCATCACTTGTTTCTGCTGTTTCCGCACAAGTGACTGAAAATACAATCTCACCTCAGCTGCAAGGTCGGCTGAACTTTTTTAGCACCTTGGTAAAAAAACAGCATGCTGTGTATACACACGTAGCAGAACTCCCTGCTCTTGAAGATGCCAACACACTAACAACGCTACCCACTTTACTCAGTTCTGTCGTTACACAGCAGGAACACCTTAAAAAAGGTCTCTCTCGTCTTTATTACTCGATTCTTGGTACTGGTGATGGTACACAGCTCTCAACCGAAATTACTGCTCTCAGCAGTGCTCAGGTAGCTCCTGAACTGGATGCTTTTTTAAGTGCAGTGCAACAACTACCTCTTCCAGAGAGTGTTACGCAAAAAATTGATTCTCAGTGGAGTTCACCGGCTACTTTTGAAAAGTCCAACGATAAAGTTCTGAGTTTTGTTCAGAACTCACTACCGAGTATTTTCGGAGAACAAAAACGTGCAGTTTATGCAGTTATATTGCAGAACAACTTAGAATTGCGGCCAACTGGTGGGTTTATGGAGGCGGTTGCCCTCCTCACCTTTGATCATGGTTCACTAACGTCTACGCAAGTCTACTCGTCGTATGAGATTGATAAATTGATTTCTGGTGAAATTACTGCGCCAGCGGATATTCAACTGCACACTGGTGAAAAAAGACTTACCTTTTTTGAGACAAACTGGGAACCAGATCTTCCCTCTTCTGCTGAACAGATCCGCTTCTACCTTGAAAAAAGTATCAATAAAAAAAATGATGCTGTCATTACCCGAGATCTGTATGGAATGCAGGCACATCACGAGGT
>CAYMVN010000054.1:0-5592 GCA_964394125.1 uncultured Pseudomonadales bacterium
TGACTTTAAGTCTACAAAGAAACTCTTTTCATTGTGTTCTACGTACCACTCAGTGAGTTGAGAATCGGTCATTGAAACCATGTTTAAGCCCACCATCTTCAAACCTTTTTTCTCGAATCGGCTAATGATCTCTCCGATCAAGCCTCGTTGCAGACCGTCTGGCTTAACCAAGACAGCTGTCCGTGTCATTTTCATATACTTCCTTTCACTGTGGAGTATCGCTCCACTTAATTGTACTGTTATTTACGCGCTTGGCAAAGCCTCCAAAATTTTTGTAAATACGCTACTCTCTGGAAAAGGGCCAATGATTGCTAATTTTGGTTCTGTTTCTAAGAAGACTTGTTTTGCGAGTGCTTGTACTTGTTCTGCAGTAACTGCTTGAATTTTTGCAAGGGCTACTGAAGGCAGCTCAACTTCATCGAGGAGCACTTTCTTTGTACCAAAATATTGTGCAACATCTTTACTGTCTTCTAAAGATAAAAGTAAAGTTCCAGCAATGTATTCTTTTGCTCTGAGTAACTCTTGTTCTGTGATTGGTTTACTTCCTGAGGCAAGTGCTCTGCACTCTTCAAGCACCACTCTAACTGCTTCCTCTGCTCGCTTTGGGTCGACGCCTGCTGAGGCTCCGATGATGCCGGTGTCGTGGTAGTAGTCGACATCGCTGTGCACGTAGTAACAGAGTCCGCGTTTCTCGCGTACTTCGGTGAATAAGCGAGAGCTCATGTTTCCGCCTAAAAGTACTGACAGAACTGAGATAATGGGTCGTGCTTCTGTTTTACGGGCAAACCCAGGCCAGCCCAGAACAAAGTGAGCTTGCTCGGTATCTTTTTGGACACACTCAAGCTGCTTGTCACTAATTTTTTTATCTAAGAAAAATGCTTCTTTACTTGGACTCTCTGCTGCCCGCGGCAAGAGAGATTCTTTACCAAATGCAGCACTAATCTGTTCAATTGTTGTACTCTCTTCAAGTACAGTTGCATCTCCGGCAAGCACGAGCGTCATGTTAGAGAGGCCATACCACTGAGATAAGAAGTGTTCGAAGTTGCTTTTTCCAATTGATAGAACAGTTTCTTTTGAACCTATTATTTCGTGAGAAAGTCCGGGATCAGAGAAAAATAAGGTATCAAAAACTGAGCTGACGTGTGCCATCGGGTTATCTTTATACATGTTAATTTCTTCGATAATAACCTTCTGTTCGCGCACGATATCTTCTTCTGGGATTCGCGGTAAGAGCATCATCTCAGAAAGCACATCAAGTGCTGTTTCTAGATGACGACTGGCAACTTTAACATAAAAACCGGTGTACTCTTTACTGGTGAAGGCATTAAACTCTGCTCCCACAGCGTCGATTGCACTTGATAAGTCGAGTGCCGTTGGGTACTTTGCAGTTCCCTTAAAAACGATGTGCTCAAAAAAGTGTGCGATACCTGCTGTCTCGATTGGTTCAAAACGAGAACCGACATCTACGAGCACAAGTGCCGTCACCGACTGTACTCCTTCCATCGGCACACTCACGAGCGTGAGTCCGGTAGGTAGCTTTGTCACTGCTGGTTTTTTCATTACATCCTTTCAGGGCTGTCAATGCCAAGTGTTTTTAATCCGTCTTGTAAAATATGCGCAACGATCTGAGTCAGACACAAGCGTGCCAGCTGTTCATTTTCTGGAGCAGCTAAAATTTTATGCTCTGCATACAGTGAGTTAAAGGTCTGAGAAAGGGTAAACAAGTACTGACACAACAGGTGCGGAGCGTATTCTTCTGCCGAACGAGCGAGTGCATCAGAATAGGTATAAACATTTCGTAACACTGCAACTTCAAGATCGTTCAAAGTGTATTTAGACCCTCTCAAAAGATCAAGCAATGTATCAAAATCTATAGTAAGCGAGCTCTTTTTTGCTTCTCTGAGAATACTGTTCGCCCGTGCTGCTGTGTACTGTACATATGGCCCTGAAAACCCTTTTATGCTGACACTTTCTGTTAGATCAAAGGTAATCTCAGACTGCGGATCTTGTGCGAGCATTGTCCACTTTATTGCCCCTACTCCCATACTTTGAGCAATTGCTGCTTTTTCCTCTTGAGGAAGTGACTTAGAAACGGCTGCTTCTTGTAAGACCGTATGTGCATACTCAGTGGCTGCTTCAATCAGGTCGTCACCATAAATAACTCTGCCCTTTCTGGAACTCATCTTGCCATCTGGGAGGCGCACCATACCATACGCGAAGTGATGAAAGACATCTTTTTTTCCATACCCAAGTAACCCTGCCACAGCAAATAACTGCTGGAAGTAGAGCTTTTGATCAACCCCAACAACCCAGACCATTCGATCCATGTTTTCTGCTGCACGCTGCCTGGTTAGTTCGATATCGAAGGTCATGTAGATACCAGTTCCATCTCGCCTGAGGAGGATCTTGTTGGGAAGGTTGAACTGTTCGAGTGGGGCTGCAATTGCCCCGTCTGGAAGTGTTGTAAATACACCGTCTTTTGCTCCCGCAAGCACGAGCTTCTTCCCCTCCTGGTAGAGCTCTGACTCATAGCGAATTGCATGTGTATCAAAGTGAAAACCAAAGGTGTGTGCAGTCTGAGCATAGCCAGTGTAGAACCAGTCGTTCATGTGTTTCCAGAGCGTACGCACGTTTCTGTGAGCGGCGTGACTCTCGTCTTCCCATGCCCGGAGCATCTCTGCCCAAGTAGCTTGTGTCTTTTCATCTTCTGCGAACGCATCAGCCCTCGTGTACCAATAGCCCACAAAATGGTCACTTTTTGTAAGCCTTGGTTCAGGTGCAGATTCTGGGGTCATCCAACGATCTGAACTGTGTGACCACAGTTCAAGTTGGTGCTGCCAGGCTGTTTCTGCGGGATCGACCTCTGCCGAAGAACCAAAATAAAGGTACGCCCACACCGACTTCATTATATGTAGACCGCGATCATTATTCACTGTCGCCCTCTGCACGTTCCATCCACTCTTTTCTAGGATGTTGGCAAGTGCTGAACCGAGTGCTGCATTCCGTAGGTGGCCAATATGCAGCGGTTTGTTTGTATTTGGGCTTACATACTCGATAACACAATTCTGTGACGATTTTGACGCTTCTACAAAGGTACTCTGGGATAAGAGCTGTGCAGCCTGCAAAAACTCTATTGGACTCAGGGAGATATTGATAAACCCAGGCCCGGCAACTGTAATCTGTATAACAGACTCAGCTTCAGCAGGCGAGAGTAATTCTTGGAGTTTTTTAACACAGTACTCTGCCACCATCCTCGGTGAAGAAAAGTCTGCTAAAAACTGCTGATCACTTTTATATAGTGAGAAAGTGCTCAGTGCAATTGAAGACGCGAAGTCACCATGTGCAGGGTCAGTTGTGCGCTCGAAACGGATCGGTTGGAGTGTGGTAATTGAAGGATGTTCTTGTAAGATCATCTGCAATTTGTCTTCAAGACTTGAGAGAAGCATGCGTTTCATACTGGTAATTGTATAGCATTTATTAAAAAACAACCACCAGCCATTAAACACGAACTTAATGCGTACTATTTGAGTAATTTTTATACTCTATTTTATTTATGACAAAGTGTGTTTTTTACTATTTTTATCTGGAATATTTGTACTCATTATTATATTAATTGCGAAATTAAGTTAGTTGTAAAAATAATATATTTTTCGAAAATAAACAAGAACTTTAACGAAAGTATTTATTATAAGCAGAACAGATTCTCGGTATCCCCTAATCTAACCACAGAGAGTACGTTGTAGGAATTTTATTTTATTCGATCAATTTACAAAAACTTTACTACTGTATCAAAAGGAATCAATTATGTGTTTTTTGCCGTATTGAACATATTTTTACTTGAGTAAATTAAAAAATTTAATACAATTCAAACTGCCTATTTACAACTAAAAGCGTTATTCTTTATACTGATGACTATATTCTCGCACATTCACATTATTTTGTATGACACGCTACAAAAGCTGCCAGTGTGGAACAAAATGAAAAGAGTGACCATCACTTACAAACTCTATCGTTCCTTTCTCGTCTGTGCGAAGAATTTTCACCCCATGCGAGAGCAATCGGTTGATTATTTCTTCATGCGGATGTCCGTACTTATTTTTTCTGCCAACGCTTATTACTGAAATTTCGGGTGCAACTGAGTCGATAAATCCTTGCGAGGTACTCGATTTAGATCCATGATGCCCCACTTTTAAGAGAGTGCTCTTGATTATCAGACCACTTTTTAAGAGTGCTTGCTCGCCTTCAAGCTCAAGGTCACCAGTAAAGAGTGCACTCGTAGAATTATGTTTTAAATATATAACGATAGATCCGTTATTAGTGTCTTTATCGAGGTCATCTTTTTGGGCATCGAAGTCCGATAATAGTGTTTCGCCTCTTGTACTCCATACTGGATCCAACCTGCCATCTGATCCCTGATGTGACACGACAGTAAGCCTCAGTGAGTCTGTAATCCGTATCTCTGTACCCGTTACCGGTTCTAGAACGGTTGTTTTTTTAGTGAGCGCTCTCAAGACGGCCGCATTAAAGTCTTTAAAATCGGCTGTTTTCTTACTCTGCGCTGGTACAAACACTGTATCGACCAAATATTGAGAGAGCACCCCTGCTAACCCGCCAATGTGATCTGCATCGGCGTGAGTCGCAATGACAAGCTCAAGTTTCTTATCACCGAGGGGCATTGCCGATCGTAAACAGGCAAGTACTCGAGAATCTTTACCTCCATCGATAAGTACTTGAGTATACGCATAGCTAATGAGGGTCGCATCACCCTGCCCTACATCACAGATGTATATGTGCACGAATGAGTCGGGCATTTTATACAAGCAGTACAAAAGTGCAGCTAAACAGAAAGCTAGTATGATGAATTTCCAGTTCATACCACCTGCCTTTTCTGGCTGCTCTTTTTACGCACTTGAAGATACACAAGGCTGGCAAAACAACACAGGGCAGTAAAACTGTAGAGTAACCTTGAGGTGCCATCGTCCGCCTGCCACTGTAAAAATGAGATGTTCTCGAGAAGATAGAGTACTTTTTTAAGCATATCCAGGGGAAGATAAAAAAAGAGAAACAGCACTGTTCGTGCAGCTTCCCACCAGACGAAAGAGATACAATAGGCACCGCAGTACACTGCAATTCCTAAGAGTGAAAATGGAAGTATAAAAATAGATATTAAAGGCGTATTTATCAGACCATTTATATTTATAGTTCCAAATGTGTAGCAGAGTATTGGTATGCTCACCATCGTGCACAGTGCGCTTGTGTAGAGCGCTTCACGGATGCTTGTAACAGCAGTAACCTTATCTGGTTCATACTTAAAAATAATCAGTGCGTACGTACAGCTAAAGCTCAAGATAAAACCAAGATCTGCTATCCACTCGGGCTTGCAACTGAGTAAGATAATCGCCACGAGCGTTGTGCTGTAGACATCACTGACTGGTCGTTGTACTAACTGCCCTATTTTTTTCAGTACTGCACTGAGACTCGCTCGAGCAATACTTGCGGAGAGCACGACCACTGAAGTCATACAAAATATACTGAGAATATAAACCCATGCTTTTTTACGGCTGTTCTGCAGTCGTTCTAGTGCTATCCCCA
>CAYMVN010000054.1:5602-7563 GCA_964394125.1 uncultured Pseudomonadales bacterium
AAGCAGAAACATTAGAGCCAGAAAGAGCTGCCACATGGAGAGTACCTGTCTTCAAGAATTGAGACTTGAATTCACTTGGTATCGCTTGTTGTTTTCCAAACACGAGTGCTGAAAACAATCCAGCGGAATCACCACCCAATGCTTCCTCGAGTAGTCGCGTTCCTCTTTCTGTGTGTTGAGTCTGGGGGGCAGTACTATGCGAAACCCCACCTTGATACGAACCGATTGATTCTTCAAAAAATGAAATATAACGATAAACGGGCACTTTATAGCAAAGCGAGCAATTATCAGATACTGCACCTACTCTGCTAATAACAAGTTTGTTTAAAAGATCAACTTGATATGCTGTAGAGGTGCGCTTGATTAGCTCGAATACTACTCTCTGCTCTTTTGATAATTGAAAGAGCGTCCATGTTGCCGATTGTTCGTATACATAATATAAGCCTATGCTTGATATACGTTTGTGTTCTATTCGTATGTGCGTAGTTTCTGCGCTAATGTGCGGAGATATATAGACATACAAACTACTCAAAACAGACAGCAATAGAACAACAGCTTTATTATAAACAGGTAGCATCACTGATGTCAAAACATATGTTTATAGTTTCTACAATGCAATCTTGTCTACGAAAGAATCGAACTGTTTTTGTGAGACAATCTTGTCACTTACTAAGCTTTCAATTGAACGAAAAGGTCGCCTTCTAATAATCTCCGCCGCTTTTACAGGACCAATGCCGGGCAAACTTTCTAGCTCTGTTTGACTAGCCGCGTTAAGAGAAATACGCGCATTCTTGCTTTCGCCTGATCGTGATTGTGTCTTTCCTTGCTGTTGCCGGAACGGAACAAAGATCTTTTGTTCGTCGCGAACCTTCTCCGCCATGTTCAAAACTTCAGCAACTGCAAGCAAATCTACATCGTCACTTAAGCCGCCTGCTGCTTGAATAGCATCTCCGACTCGATCGCCAACCTGAAGGGTGATAACACCAGGATATGCAACCGCGCCAGACACATCGCAGACAATCTGTTCTGCAGGTGACGCAACTGTCTCAACTGGTTGAATGACTTGCAGTGCTTCTGCACTGCCAGGAGATCTAAAGAGCACAAACAAAAAGAGCACTAAAGAGACACACCCTACAAAAAGCGCACCTACGGCAATGTACTCCCGTTTTTTTAAGGTATGTAAGAATGAGAGCCTGTCTGTAATGAACATGCCCGCACTATACAGCCCTCAGCTTGCCTAAAGTGTATACCGCTCGTGAGCATTTCCCGTTACTTCACAACGAAGTTAACTATCTTACCCGGAACAACTACCTCTTTTATGACTTCTTTGCCGGTAAGCCAAGGAATGACACTCGGAACCTGGGCAGCACGGGCTTTGAGCTCTACTGCGTCTTGTGCATCACTGGCAGACAAAGTAACTTCACCACGAACACGACCGTTTACCTGAACACCAATGGTAACTTCTTGTGCTGCAACTAGTGCAGCATCGAATGCCGGCCAGCTCTGCTCGTGTACCGAGACGTCTCCTGCGACACTTCCAGAAGTATGTGCCAGCTCATCTGCGATAAATGGACAGAATGGAGCCAGTATTCTCACAAACACTGCGATGTCTTCACTGGAGAGTGTTGCTTCACCGCGAGTAAGTGCTGCTTCCCAAGCATTCATGAACTCCATCAGTGCTGCGATGGCAGTATTAAACTTGAGGTGAGGAATATCTTCACCCACTTTCTTTACAGCTCGGTGCAGTGCTTGGCGAAGAGCGACAGTTGGTGCTGTATCTGGTGCACAGGCTCCTGCATTCACTGCAGTTTGTACTCGCTGAATGAAGCGGTAGATCCCAGCAACAGCACTGACGTCCCATGGTTTATCTGCTTCAATTGGACCCATGAACATTTCATACATTCGCAGGGTATCTGCGCCAAACTTCTCGATAATATCATCTGGGTTGATAACTTTCCCCT
>CAYMVN010000055.1:0-7480 GCA_964394125.1 uncultured Pseudomonadales bacterium
GCCAACGGCTACACCAGTACCGGTTACGGCAACACCGAATGCGACAGCAATCGTCTGTTCGCGACCAGGGACTGTGGTACTCACTGCACCAGAAAATGGAGCATTCTACTCAGTAGAAAACTATGGAAACTACTTGGATTTTACTTGGAGTTCGGTAAGTGAAGCAATGAGATATCGCTTCCAAGTAGCATTCAATAGCGACTTTACAGCACTCTTGTACGACTACTACACGACTGGGACACAGCTAACACAGTGGCAACCAATCGGTGAGTACTACTGGAGAGTACGAGCAGAACACATAACTTCGCAGTGCGAAGACTTTGGCGCGTGGAGTAGTGCGCGAACACTCATTGTGACTCAAAACACACCCACTCCAACAGCAACAGTGCTGTCCACAAATACGCCGACACCTACTGCAACTAAACTCAGCACGAGTACACCAACTGGCACTCAGATTCCATCTGCAACACCAACTAAAAAACCAGTTCTGCCGACAGCAACCTCTACATCTGTTCGGGTCTATCTACCGCTGATCGCAAAACAGAACACGCCGACACCAACCATGACGGCAACTCCCACAGCAACGCCAACGCAAACTGCAACACCGCAGCTTCCAAATCTTGCCCCGAATGCGAGTTTTGAGAGCGGCGGAAGCGCACCAGATGGGTGGAAAACGCAGCAAGATCATGGAACGACTGATTTTATCTGGAATAGAACAGTTGCACACAGTGGCAGCAGCTCAATCGAGTTGAGTAACTTTGTTGTAGGCCCCTGCACTGGAGATCCACAAGAGTTCTGTAGTACTGCTGCATGGCGGATAACAGAAAAAATCCCCTACGTTGTTGGGCATTCATATCGTTTGTCAGTCTGGTACAAAAACAAGAGTGCACAAGAAAATCCGTGTGTCTCTCTCGATTTTTGGAATGGAACTATTCTGACATTTGGTAGTTGCTCGTACAGGATGCATCCAACAAGTGGCAGTGACTGGGTGTTTCAAACTCGTGTCTTCACAAGCGAATCACTACAGTTTCCGTCTGAATCTGGCGGAATACTGCCTGCTGACCACATGACAATTAGTTTCCTTGCCTCCACGGAAGTCAATGATCCTGGTTCAATCTGGATTGATGACATTGAGCTTGTTGACCTCGGCCCAGACACCTCTCAGTAACCCCTCGTTTTATTTTCTTCATTTGAATACACAGCCACCTCACACGGGTGGCTGTTTTCACACAGCAGCAGCCAGAGCTGCTTGCATCTGCAACAGACCACTTCCAAATCGTTCAGGGCTTCCCAAAGTGCGAGCAGTGTCAGTAATACAGGAAATGACTTTCTCGTGATCGGGCAAGTTTCCCGCAGCGTCTCTCCCTATTCGCGCTTGTACCGCTTGAATACAGCTCGTCAGGTCGCCAGCGGCAAAGGTTGTGCCACTGATCACTTGCTTTCCTGCAGCAGGGACGTGTCTATTTATGATCGGGGAGACGACAGTAATGTACCCTTCACCATAGTTAGAGCCCCGAGGGCCACCTGCATTCCAGGTTGGGACAGTAAGGGTATCTGTTACCCCACCAGCACACACAACATTACTCAGCTCACGTTTCAGCTCATGGAGTACTCGCTCGTGTCCATCTGGTGGCGCAGCTATAGCAATACCTCTATTTCCTGCTGGTAAGACAATGATGACGTTTCGTGAGCGGGCGTACTCGTACGCTTCACGCACCAGAGCAATTGCCTCGGTTGTGATACCGTTATCACCCGTCGTCCAGGTTGGAATACTGCCGATAACACCCACTGAAGAGTCAACTAAGGAGCGTACCAGCGCTGCATACTTGGTAAGTGAAAGTTCTGGATTACAGGTAAACACAACATCTGTCCACGCGTCCTGTGACAACCCTGCACTCAAAAATGTGTTTTTTTCTGCAGCCGTCTTTTGAACTGCAAACTGCAGTGCCCAGGTTGCATGCTCAGCCACACCAGTGAAAGCACTCGTTCCTGCCGCATTTTTACTTCGAGCAACATCAATTACACAGTTCTTACCACTCCAAAAAGCAGGGTGATCTGCCCAGACGGGGGAAGTATCAATCCACCCCAGAGGAATACTCGTATCCAGTAGTTCTGCTTCACTCAACCAGAGGGCATCAGCGAGTGCTTCAGGTTGTTGGAGCACTGTTGCTGCATCAATTCGCACGCGTTCAGATTCCTCAGAACCACCAGCAAAAGCTGTCCGTAGGGGCTGGAAAAAAACTGAAAGCGACACAGCTGCAAGCCCTTTTACAGCGTCACGTCGGCTCACTTTCAGAGGTTCGTATTCGCTACTCATACGTATGTACTATACCTGCTGCACACAGCGCTCGCTACATGCTATAATTTTTGAAGTTGTTATGATCGATACTAAAAAACTCCTCTATATTTTGCCTGATGTGGCCTACACCGCAGAGTTACTTCCTAGTAAGAAACCGCATAGCTTTACGATCCATGCCTTTACACAAATCAATGGCAGCTTTTTTGACGAAAATGAGAACTTTATCGCCGAGAAAGTAGATAAGTTATTTAGTAAACTCGAAGAGAATGAGTCGTATCATCTTGTTTTACCCGATTTTTTGTTCACCAATACCATAATTGCTATCAAAGAAACGACTGAAAGTAAAATTAAAGAGCACTTAAAGAATGAGACGCTGCCTTCCATGGATGTTTCAGCTCAAACACACGAGATTGCTACCGTCATTTTGAATCAGTTGCGCGGGACAACTCGTGTACAGCTCGCTGCACTTGAAAAAGAAGCCTTGGCTTCAGTGCGTGTGGCGGCCAGCACCCATGGTGTTCAAATTATCGGAATCTCACCACTTAGTTGGGTCATTAAGTCGGCAGTTTCGCTCGAACCATCCATTACCGTGACGCAACTTGGTGGTCAGCTGTATGCGGCAGAACACTATATCGGTGTAGATCAAACCTCGCACGCCCCAGTTGATGACTGTGAAAGTATTGCTGAGACCATTAAAACACTCAAGGGTACTGAGCCCAGCATTCAAACGATCTACCTCTTTAGTAATGCGCTCGTAGAAGAGAAACTTAAAGAGCTGCTCAACAAGACTATTCCGCTACAACAAATGGCATCACAGCAAGATGAAGATGAGCGAATGCCTTCCTATGTACGGCAGACAATCGAGTCGAGTATGCGCACACTCTCAATTGAAGAGTATCCGGTGCCTGTTTTTCAACTGGGTAAAGCTACCGCAAGTGATAAAGAGAGTCTCACAGCTTTACTTTCTACGCCAGCCACTGAGACTGATGAGGACGACACTGTGTCAGATCTTCCCAAACCAAGCCCTCGCGTCGTTGCGGCTGCAGTAAGCACGCCAGAAGAACTCGAAGAAGCAGAAGATGAAGTGGAGGTTGAAGAGATTGAAGAAGTTGAAGAGGAAGTAGACGAGCCTGAAGAAAAAGAGACAGAGAAGCGCACAGAAGACGAGGAGACAACACTGCTTGGAGCTGAGCGTGCACTAGTGCCAGATGTCGAGGAAAAAGAGCTGGAAATCGAAGAAACTGAGGAAGACGAAGCGCCTGTTCAAGAAGAAGATGATGCGACCCTCGAGTCAATCGTTGAGCTGGAAACAAAAACGCCGCCTAAAAAACCACGGGATGCTGATGCTGAAACAGCAGTCAGTATAGGTGAAGCCCCAGAATCGCATATTGACTTACGTCAGTTCGTTCAGGCACAATCAGAGAGTAGTACTCCTGTTGCGGTGAAGTCTAGTACGCCACCAATACAACATAGTTCGGGGGTCTGGCCTATGATGAAAATGATCTTAATCGCTGTTGGTGTTTTCCTCGTGACTGTTGGAGTCGGCGTTGGGATCGGTTTCGCATTCTTAAAGTTCTCAGTTCCTGAGACAACAACACCAGCCCCAGTTGTCGAAGTTGTAACGACACCAACCCCACAGCCTCTTCCAACAGCAACTCCAGAGGTTGCTTCAGGATCAGCAACGGTAGCTACAAAACCAGGCTCTTTGAAGATCTTCATCGTAAATGCAACTAAAAAGGCTGGATACGCAGGTACTATCAAAACTAAAGTTGACACCCTAAAGCTGGGTACCGTCACTACAGGAAACGCAGCAGGAACCTATACTGAGGGCACGTACATCGCTTCAAAGACCACCGACGCGGCACTCACCTCTAAACTTGAGAAAGCAACAGGACTTACGTTTACTGATAATCCTAAAGTTGCAACAGATGAGAACCCGAAGGGAACGTACGACATCGTGATCGTTTTAGCTGAGTAATTTTGTTACTTGCTCAAATTGTCAGAGTCGATATAATCTCCTTTGGTTTCGGTTACTTGTGCATATTTAGTGTGTAGTACGAAATAGTAATAATAAAGACATATATGGCAGCCACCGGCTTGCACGTATCACTTTCAGCAGAACCAATTGCCCACATAGGCGATTTTCCTGTAACCAACTCAATGTTCACCAGCGTCATCGTGAGCATCCTTATTATCACCTTCGCAGTTGTTGTCCGCTTAAACCTCAAAGATACTTCAAGACCAAAAGGTATTCAAAACTTTGCCGAGTGGATTGTTGAGTCACTCTTCAACTTCGTCAACCAAATCACTGGTGATATTCAAAAGTCTCGTGTATTTTTCCCATTCATTGCTACCTTTTTCTTGTTTATTATCGTCAACAACTGGTTCGGCTTGCTTCCTGGTGTTGGCACCATCAAGACGGCAATTTCAGAAAAGACTACTGTTGAGAAAAAAGTCACCGAGCACGTTACTGTTACCGAGAAAAGTACCGAGGTTGTTCTTGATGAGTCTGGCCATGAAGTACAGTCAGAGTCAACAGGGCACACAACTACTGCTGAAAAAGTTGTCAGTGTAGAGTCTGAGCCAGAGCAACATACAGAGACGGTTCCACTCTTCCGGGCCGGTACCGCTGATCTCAACACTACTATCGCGCTCGGTGTCATCTCGATAGTGTTAGTACAGTTTTTTGGAGTCCAGTACCTTCGCCTGGCTTACTTTTCAAAGTACTTTAACTTTAGTAGCCCTGTGATGTTCTTTGTTGGTCTGCTTGAGCTTATCTCAGAGTGCGCAAAGATCATCTCGTTTGCGTTCCGTTTATTTGGAAATATCTTTGCAGGAGAAGTACTTATCTCTGTCGTTATGTATCTTGTTGGTCTTGGTGTACCAATTCCTTTCTATGGGCTTGAAGTCTTCGTTGGATTCATCCAAGCGCTCGTTTTCTCGATGCTTTCACTGGTATTTTTTAACATGGCCACACAAGGTCACAGTGAGCATGATTAGTAAGTAAGTAATAAAAGGAGAAGTATGTCAGACGCATTTGCAGTCGCACTCATTATGGGATTGGGCAGTATTGGTCCAGCTCTCGCTATCGGTATGTTAGTTTCAAAAGGTCTCGAAGCTATTGGTCGTAACCCAGAAGCTGCAAGTAAAGTGCAAACCAACATGATTCTTGGTATGGCATTTGCTGAAGCTATCGCAATTTACGCCTTGGTAGTAGCCCTTATCTTAAAGTTTGTCGCATAGTTGGTTGTAAGCCAAGTACGACACAAGGAGTAGTATGGAAATTGATATCTCACAAATTCTGTTTCAGATTGTCAATTTTTCTGTTGTCTTAGGTGCGCTTACCTTTTTGCTCTTCAAACCAATCATGAAGATGTTTGCCGAGCGTTCAAAACGCATTGAAGAAGGCCAGAAAGCTGCTGCACAAGCACTTTCAGAGCAAGCAGCAATTGATGGACTGAAGACAAAGACCGAAGCAGATCTTAAGAAAAAAACTTCACAAGTGCTGAAAGAAGCAAGCCAAGAAGCTGATGCTGTCAAGGAAAAATTACTTGCAGAAGCTCGCGAAGCTGCTGAAGCAGAGATCGCAAAAATGAAGAACGCATGGAAAGCAGAGAAGGCACAACTTGTTGATGCCATCAGAGCTGAAATGGTCTCTTCAGTCATCGCTGTCAGTGAAAAAGTCATTGGTCAATCTATTGATGCTAAAAAGCATGAACAATTAATTGACAGTGAACTAGAAAGTGTCATTAAAGCATTGTAATATGTCAAGCAAACCACTCATTACCATCACCACTGCTCATGCGCTCTCAGCAGAGCACCTCGCAACAATCAAAGACTTGATTGCAAAAAAAATTGGTGCAGCAGAGTATGTTGAACAAGTTGATGAGTCAGTACTGGGCGGTGTTAAGTTGACACTGGGCAGTCAAGAGTTTGACGCCACAATTGCTGGAAAGCTCGAAAAACTTGAGTCTCAAGTGCCTGAAGCTGTTGTAACAACTGCAGTCCCCCTTACCAAAAAGCAAGTTGCCACACTAACAGAGGGTCTGCAAAAAAAGTATGCAGCGTTCGTCCTTCGTGAAGTTGTTCAGCAGAGTGTCCTTGGAGGCATTAAAGTTTCCATTGGCTCTAAAGAAATTGATGCAACTCTACAACATAAATTACAACAAGTGCGCAGAGCGCTTGAAACTACATAAGTAAAAAATAGTATGAAAAAAACGACCGATACCTTCCAACTTGATTTACAATCTCTTATTGCCAACGCCAACATTACCACGACTCCTGAGTCAGTGGGAACTGTAGTCAGTGCTGGCGATGGAGTTCTCCAAGTCAAAGGTCTTGAAGATGTTCAATCAAGTGAACTGGTTGATCTCGGTGAAGGGCAACTCGGTCTCGCATTTAACTTACTGGCAAATACAACTGGTATCGTTGCACTTGGCTCAGTTACGCACTTAAAAGCAGGAGATCAAGTAAAACGAACTGGCAGAATTTTATCACTTGGTGTCTCAGATCAAGTTTTGGGCAGAACAATTGACGCACTCGGTCGTTCACTTGATGGAAAACCAGAGATCAAACCAGAAAAGTTCATGCTGCTTGAAAAGATTGCTCCAGGAGTTATGAGTCGTAAGTCTGTGAACGTGCCAATGCAGACCGGTATCAAAGCAATTGACGCGATGATTCCAATTGGTCGTGGACAACGTGAGCTGATTATCGGCGACCGTGGTACTGGTAAAACTGCAATTGCACTTGGGACTATCTTAAATCAAGCAGATCAGAACATTGTGTGTGTGTATGTGTGTATCGGTCAAAAACGATCATCACTTGCACAGATAACTGGTCTTCTTGAAGAGCGCGGAGCAATGAGCTACACCACTATCGTCGCAGCTACCTCTTCAACCAGTGCTGCAGAGCGATTTTTAGCCCCGTACGCTGGTCAAGCAGTCGCTGAGTACTTCCTTGATCAAGGAAAAGACGTACTCATTATCTTCGATGATCTTTCCAAGCATGCACAAGCATATCGTGAGATCTCTCTATTGCTCAGACGCCCTTCAGGTCGTGAAGCATACCCAGGAGACGTTTTCTATCTGCACTCCCGCTTACTCGAAAGAGCATGCCGCTTAAATGAGTCACACGGTGGTGGTTCAATTACAGCACTGCCAATCATCGAGACCCAAGCAAATG
>CAYMVN010000056.1:0-7195 GCA_964394125.1 uncultured Pseudomonadales bacterium
GAAGCGTTGATGAAAGTGCAGTTATTGCACCAGCATCACCGAACTGATTTCCCCAAAGCAAAAACAGTGTACTACCGGCAGAGATGCATCCAGACAGAAAGGCCTGAAACTGCATTGATTTGTTTTTTACAACAATTCCTGAAAAATCTGGGTCAATCAGTTTTTTTCCAAAGAGCAAGGAAAAAATAACTCCAAAGAAAAAACCGACCCATCCACCAATAATCAGATAGGTGAACGCAGCAGTCAGCCCATCTGTTGCTGTAATAAAATTATGAACAGTAATATTGTCCATAATTTTGAACAGTGAAGTGAAGAGTGCTGCTGTTATCCCCAATGCAAATGTCTTTGAGAACCGGAACATTGAATACCTCCTTGTATTCAACACAGGAACGCTTGCGCTTGTTTTAATGTTGTTAACGATCGGGAATACGACGATATTGTATCATGTCGAAAATGGATTGTTTACTTCTTACGTACGACAGTTTAGAATCGACGTATGCAAAATAATTTCATAAGCACTTGGTGTTCCAGTTGGTGATAAAACTTGAGGTGTAGTCGTGATGTATTGAATCTGCCTCAAGGCAGATTTTTTGTATATAAAGGTAAAGGCAAAATGAATCTAAAAGAAAAAAAAGAACAAAATCCCTTATCTCAGAGTGAAATTATTAAGTTATTTAATGATCCTGATGCAGTAAGAAGTATTGTCGGTGGTAAAGCTGCAAATTTAGCTGAACTACACCAAATTGGAATTCCAGTACCTGTAGCAGTTGGTATCAATGTATCAGTTCATAGAGATTTTAAGCGGAGTGGAAAAATTAGCCAGCAGTTAATTTCTGATTTGGAAGCATTAAGAAAAGAGATGGGGGGCAAAGTTGCAATTCGTAGTTCGGCAACATGTGAGGACAGTAACGAGCTGACAATGGCAGGAGTTTTTGAAACATTTTATCTACAAGACGAATCAGCGAGCATTGAGGCTGCAATGCTGTCAATTTATAACCAAACTACTTCTCAAGAAGTCTCTGACTATCTGAGTTTGCATACTATTGATCCTGAAAAAGTTGAAATGGGCCTCGTAATGCAAGTGCTTATAGAGCCTCAATATTCATGTGTCCTATATACTGGTGTAGAAAGATCAAATCTGCTCATTCAATATACTGAAGGATTTGGCGACGCACTTGTCGACGGAATGTCAGAGGGAAGTAGTCTCGTAATTGACTCAAATGGTAACGTTATCCGTTCAAAAAATACTGAATCAAAACAGTTAAGTACTGAATCAATCAAACAACTTGCTGCTGCAGCTCAAAAAATTAAGACGCATTTCGGTGATTGTGAACAGGACATTGAGTTTGCAATTGATAACAAGGGAATGCACTTTCTACAGGCAAGAACGCTAACAACAGAACTTTCTGGCATCGAGTTGGAGATGAGCGCTGATGATATTAGAACGTACACAATTGATCAAATAAAAAAACTCATAGTAAGAGAAAAGAAAGAACTAGGTACCGACAAAGTTGTATTGAGTGATAGCAACTTTAGTGAGTTATTACCAAGGCCAAAGGAAATGGACTTTGGAGTATTCGCATATATTTTCACTGGAAGTGATGGTGTTCCTGGAGCGATACAACTTGGACGAAAGCAAATGGGGTATCCACTTGAAGATGAATCAGTCGGATTCATGCAGTATATTGGTGGAAAACCATACTTTAGTATAGCTCGTGATGCACACACTTTTTATGCAGGATTTCCTGATACAAAACAAGAATACACAGACACGTTCGTTTCTGAGTATCTAGACGCAATCGCAAGTGATAAATCAAAAGGCGAATATCCTGAGATGGGTCTGTATGTTCAAGATCCAAAAAAAGAAGAGCTTATAGCTCGGTTCGGCGAAAAAGGTAAGCAATATTATGATCGTTATTTACAGTTCAAAGCGCAAATGGCTGAACATGCTACTACATTCTCAATGGAATATCTATCAAATGGAAAGCCAGAAGCTGATGCATTTATTGCGCAAATAGAAAATAAGAATCTTGAAGCACAAACAAATCAAGAGTTATTAAATGAACTTTACGAAGTCCTCGAGCATTTGAGAACAGTCTCATGTGTAAACTTTGTAAAATCAGCGAGACTTGGCTTTTACTACTCTCAGCGACTGAGAGAGCTTTTGGCTGAAGAAGCAGGAATCAAACCTGAACAGATAGATGATGTCTTTGCTTTATTAAGCCAAGGGCTTGAAGGAAGCGAAATTACTGAAGCAAATGTCGCAATTGCTACACAGCCTGATCTTGAAAGTGCACTGCGTATAGGAAAAAAAGTAGTGGGGCACTACAGTACTGGTGAAATGCTAGAGATACGGCACTCTCGGCTAAAGGATACTGAAGCAGCGTTGCTAGGGTATGTTACCTCAATTTTTGAATCTAAGGACTCCTACACAGTTGAGGCAGTAAATCAAAAAGTAAAAAGAATTGCATATGAAGAAGGTTTGATTGATAGTGTTGAACCAGAAAAAAGAGGTGAATTTAAACAAGTACTTGCTGCATCTCAAACATACATGGCGCTGAGAGAAACAGTCAAATATCAGTTCGTTAAAGAGTACTCACTCATTCGAGATATCTTAGTAGAGTTTGAAAAGAGACTGTCTTTGCCTGAAGGTACTATCTTTTCACTCTTTCCTCGAGAAGTGGGTGCACTCGTTGCTGATGGACAGGATTTTTCAGCACTCATAGCTGAAAGAATTGAGCGTTTTAAAGTATATCCTTTATTAAAACTGCCTTCAGTCTTGCTGGAGTCAGATATTGAAACATTGGGACAAGATACTACGGAGGGAGCTGCCACTTTTGAGTTATTTGGTAAGTTATTAGGACAAGGGCTTTATTTAGAGAAAGCAGTGGTTGTAAATATTGAAGATCATGTCAGTGTTGCTGCTGCACAAGAAGTGTTGCGTTTTTATAAAGAACAAGCATTGCCGATTGTTCTTGTCGCTGCACAGATGAATTTAAGTCATGATCCCCTTATTATGCAGGCAGATGGATTGGTAATTGAGAATGCGGGTATTGTGTCGCATGGTGCGCAGCGAGCTCGTGAACTGGGTCGAGGAGCTCTTGGGGGAATCAAAGCGTCTTCACTAAAAACTGGTGAGCTCGTAACCTTCGACCCAGCTTTAAAGACTGTTACAAAGATACAACTCTAGAAGTAATGAGAATGTACTGCTAAGGAGATTACTATGACGGTAACTTTTTTACGACATTGTATGTTGAATCCACCATTTGATAATTATGACGTTCTTTCGATTGATCAGCTTTCACAACTCTCTCTACAAGAAATTGATCCTGCAATTGATAAACAGAAGCTACCGTACTTAATTGATGTCTCTGTTATAGAAAAATCGTATGATACTATCTTTCATAGTCCTTCGCTGAGAGCGAAGCAAACGGCACAGTACGTTGGTGAGATGGTTCAGTGCCATACTATTATTGAATCACGCGAGGTACGGGAAATAGTCTTTGATCCAAAAAGGCTTGTTACACAAGAGGAATTTTTAGAGTTAGGTTTGCAAGCGGTTAGGAACGGACTGTTTCACGCACTTGAGACAGATTCAAACTATGAACACAGATCTGAGATTAATACTCGTTTGCATACGTTCTTTTTAAAATTAAGTGAATCTGCATTTGAAAATGTGCTTATTGTGACACATGGGTTTTTATTGAGGATCATTGAATTGGGTCTGAAGAATCGTTCAATTAAACATGGCAAGTACACCTATGCTGAGTTAACAAACGCAACAAATTACTCCTACTGCAAGGGTTTTACAATCGAAAATTTTCAATACACTGAGTGAAAGGAACCAAATGATCAAGAAAAGTATCGGAATTTTGGGTGGTATGGGGCCTGATGCTTCCGCAAGTTTGTATCAAAAGATGATCTCACTGGCACGCACACAGTTTGGGGCAGAGACCAACGAGGCCTACCCGGATATTATTCTGCACTCAGTACCCGTTCCCGACTTTATTACTGAGCAAAAGAACGTCCCTCCTGCGCGCGAGATGTTGCTACGCAGTGTTGCGGCACTCAGCCCATCGTGCGTCTGCTTCGGTATTGCGTGTAACACCGCACACTTACTGCTGCCAGATCTACAAAAGAGTACTTCAGTCCCGTTTGTTTCAATGATCGAAGCCGTAACACAACAAATTAAAGAGCGTGGCTACAAGCGGGTCGGACTCCTCGCCACTCCAACAACGTTTCACTCAGAGCTCTATCAAAAAAGTATCGGTAGTTTGGCAGAAGTGTGCGTTCCTACCGATGCTCAAGTCACACAGATGGGTGTGATTGTTAACAAAGTTCTGGCAGGTGACTTTACGCAAACAGCAAAAGAGTTAGTGATGATTGCTGATGAGCTGACAGCACAAGGGTGTGAAGCGATTGTGCTCGGCTGTACAGAACTACCACTTATTTTCCCAATGGAAAGCTACAAACTACCAACAATCAGCTCGCTTGATTGCTTGGCTCAGGCACTGCTGAGTGTGTACTATGCACAGCCCTAACTATGGTATGATACAGATATGGGTTGGCTCGGGTACGCACTAATTGCTGCAGTTCTGAATTCACTAATGGATTTTTTTGTTAAGCTCTCAAGTAATAAGATCAGTGACTCACTGGGTGGTGTACTCTTAACTGCTGCTGCAGCAGTCACAATGCTGTTTCCTGTGCTCATTAGTAAGTATCGCGGAGAAGCGATGCTGGTTACAAGAGAGGGAGTTTTTTTTACACTCCTTGCAGGTGTCTCGGTTGGTTTAGCAACATTCTTTATCTTTAAGATGTTTTCTACCAGAGTTGAGCTCTCAGTAGCAATTCCTACGCTGCGCGTTGCTATTATTCTGTGCGCAATGATCCTGGGAATTCTCTTCTTTCACGAAAAAATGAGCCTCCGCTTATTTTTTGGAGTGCTCTGTGCACTCAGTGGTGTGTACCTCATTATCACTGCACCAAGGTAGTCTAGCTGTTTCAGTGTACTAGTTCGCGAGTTTACAAGTGAGCAGAGATACTGTATAGTATTCTTTTTGGTACGATAGAAGGAAAGTGATATGAAACGAGTTTTATCTGGTATTCGTGCCACCGGCAGACTGCATTTGGGTAATTATTTAGGTGCTGTAAAAGGCATGCTTGAGCTACAAAAAGACCCTCAGTATCAAACGCTCTACATGGTTGCTGATACCCACACCTTAACGACTCCCTACGAAATTGATGCACTTCGCGTGAATCGCAGGCAAGTCATTATTGATTACCTCGCAGCAGGTCTTGATCCAGAAAGAAGCATTCTCTTTTTGCAGTCGATGGTGCCACAACACACTGAACTAGCATTTTACTTTTCCGCAGTTACTTCGATTGCGCGTATGCAGCACTTACCGACATTTAAAGATAAAGTGAAGCAACATCCAGACCATGCAACAATGGCGCTCCTCAACTATCCGCTCCTCATGGCAGCAGATATTTTGGTGTACAACGCGTCACTCGTCCCAGTTGGTATCGATCAAGAGCCACATCTAGAGATTGCCCGTGAGATTGCTCGTAAAATGAATGCTGAGTTCGGGACAGACTTCCCAGAACCAAAGCGATTCGCCACAAAAGGTGAGTACGTGCCATCACTGCAAGGTGTTGGTAAAATGAGTAAGTCAGTTGAAGGCAGCTACATTACTCTGACAGATGACCTGCAAACAATCGAAAAACGCCTTGCTACAGCGCCAACAGATAGCGGAAAAGGTGCTGTCGTTCCAAAAGAGGGCGGTGTTGCCAATTTATTGCAGTTTGTTGAGTTATTCCAAGGTGCAGAAGCACGGGCCGCCTACGAGACTGCCTACACAACGACTGGGCTTTCGTACAAGAAACTAAAGGCAGAACTTGCACAAGCAATTGCTGCTGAACTCGCACCGCTCCAAGAGAAACGGGCCGAATTAGTTGCAAATACGAAGTACGTTGACACAGTTATCGCTGAAGGTGCAGAAAAAGCTCGGACACTTGCTGAAGAAACACTCGTAAAGGTTCGCTATAACATGGGATTGGGATACTAGCTATGCAGGATCAATTACTTTTAGAGCTTGCGGCTGAGTTCGCCAAGATGAAAGACACTGACGAAGTGGCTGCATTTCTTGATGCACTCCTTACTCCAAAAGAGCAGATCGAGATTCCAAAACGGCTGCAAATCATCAAGTTATTGAAAACAGGTGTCGCTCAGCGTGACATCTCAATACAACTAAAAGTTGGTGTCGCAACTGTTTCACGTGGCTCACGTGAGCTCGCCAAAGGCAACTTCAAAAACATCAAGTAAGTTTCAGAAAAGAAAACAGCAGGAATTAACCTTGTCGTGCTTTGCGACGTGGGTTAGTCTTGTTTATGCGATACAAGCGTCCTTTTCGACGGACAAGAATATCTCCCTTTTTTTTGTCGGCTTTGAGTGAATTTTTAACTTTCATACACAGTTCTTTGTTTATTTGTTGTTCAAGCTACAGATGTCATATAGTACAGCAAAAAATAAAAAAATGCCACTACTAACTGTAATTACTCTGGCAGAACAAACGTTTTTTCCAGAAGTCTATACTTTTGAATAACTGCTGCATTCTCAGGCTCATTCTTTATGAGTATCAGTGCGTACGCATCAACATAAATTGGTACCCAGTGTGGATCTTGTACTCGCCGAATCATGAAGTCTTGCCCCCAGAACGTATTTTCGTGTCGATAGAAGGCAATAATTCTAAAGTGCATCTGAGCATCAAGTTGCTCCCACAGCGCATCATTTTGTTGCACTGCAATGTAACGCCTTAAGAACTGAGCTGAGTATGCTTCTGCACGGTTGTCGACATACACAGACGTCTGTGGGTATACGTAGTAGATGAGGTAGCTGCCTGCATCGAAGTTATTAAAGAGTGGCCCCGTTTCTGGAAGTGCTTGCAAGAACTCACCTGCAGCTGCTGAGCCTGGGTACAGCCCAGTGCCGAAGCGGAACGAAAACGGCATAAATAACCCAGACCCGAGTGCTGCACTCAGGAGCGCAAAAACCAACAACGAACCAACGATGACTACCACAGGCTTTTCGCTGAGCGTTTTGAACTGAGTGTGATACTGCTTGAGAAGCAGCGAAAAATAGGCGGCAAGTACAGTGATACTAAAGAGAGAAAAAAAGTTAACGTAGCGGAATAAGAAG
>CAYMVN010000057.1:0-7146 GCA_964394125.1 uncultured Pseudomonadales bacterium
TTATCAGTCTCTATTATATCTGTATGTACACATGTGTGTACAAGCCTGAAGTCAGTACTCTCTACAACTCGTAGAGCATACTTATAAAATCTTCAGGCTTTTTTTTGCGCCAAGTGGGTGCGCAACTTCTCTGCGTACACCAACCGTTCAGCAGGCTCGGATAACCGAGCTTTTTCGAGTACTTTACTATTGAAGTCATCGTTTTCGTACCGGGGAAATACATGTAAGTGGAAGTGAAACGCGTGCTGTTCACTAGCAGGCTCGTTGTTCTGCCTCAACGTGATGCCGTCGCAGCCATACACCTGTTTGAGTGCAGCCGCCATAGTCTGCGCCACAGTGAAGATCTGTGCGCCAACAACCGGTGGAAGATCATAGATATTCTCGAAGTGCTCAGTGGGTACAACGATAACGTGCCCCTCATTTTTTCCTACCCAGAACGAGTTAATGTAGGCACGTACTACTGCATCTTGATACACAAGGTCAGCTTGTTTGAGCAGCGTGTGCTCGTTCTCAATTCCTTGATTTCCCAAGCAAATTGGGCAGATATATGCTGGTGGTGCGTGATGATACAGACGAGTCATTTGGTACATACAATGATATACTGACTGCATGAATATGCAACTTTCAGAATTACTTGAACTGCTTCGGACTCGGTTTGAAGCCAACATGCAGCGACACCCAGGGCTCACGTGGCAGCGTGTTCAGACTGCCCTTGCCGAACAGCCAAAAAAAATGCAGTCACTACTAGAAATGGAGCGCACTGGTGGTGAACCGGATGTTGTAGAGCTTCAGAAAAACTCAGGTGAGTATCTGTTTATAGACTGCAGTAGTGAGTCTCCGGCAGAGCGGCGAAGTCTCTGTTATGACCGAGCTGCACTTGAGGCACGAAAGTCATTTAAGCCAAAAGATACCGCGCTCGATGTGGCAGCGAAGATGGGAGTTACTGTGTTAACTGAACAGCAGTACCGGCAGCTCCAGACACTCGGCGATTTTGACACTAAAACGTCCAGCTGGCTGCTGACCCCTGAGCCAATACGGAAACTCGGCGGTGCACTCTTTGCCGACAGACGATATGACACTGTTTTTGTGTTCCATAATGGGGCAGATTCGTACTACGCCTCACGCGGTTTTCGTGGTTGTTTGTCGCTGTAGTGCTCTTTACAGCTCGACTACACTACCGCCAATTTTTTTGATGAAGTATGTATCGTGGGAGATGTAGAGAATGCCGCCTTCAAACTGAACAAGGGCATTTTCTAGTTCTTCAATTGAAGGGAGATCGAGGTGGTTTGTGGGCTCGTCGAGGATGAGTATATTTGGTTTGCCGATAAACATCTTGATTAACTGAAAGCGAGCTTTCTGTCCACCTGAGAGGTGCCTGATTTTTTGTTGTCCGTCTTGAACTGGGTCAAAGAGATACTGTGCAAGTAGTTTCTTAACTGTCTGCATATCAATAGGAACCTGCTTTTCTGTGTAGGCAAGAAAAATAGCTTCTTCGAGCGCTAGTGGTAAGTAGCGTTCGTTGATTTCTTGTTCGTACTCTCCAATTCTGATGTCGGGATGCACAGTTATTTCACCTTCAAGCTGCTGTGCTTTGGGCTGCTTTTTTTGTGCGAGTGCCAGCAGCGTGCGCACCAGTGTACTTTTGCCTGCACCATTTTTTCCTTTGATGAAGACGCGGTCGTTTGAGCCCATGGTAAAACTGAGACCAACAAAAACAGGATCTTCATACCCCAGAGCAAGGTTGCGTACTTTGATAAGTTCAGCTCGATGCACTCCCTTTGCTTGCGGGGTGATCTTAATATTCTTTTGCTTAAACTTGTGGTACGAATCAACAACTTTGTCATCGAGCGCATCAACTGAGTCTTGATCAATCCAGAACGACGGCTTCACTGTCGCGGCTTGCAGTTTCTCGTAGTCACGCAACCAGTGGTCGTAGCGAATCTTCCACTCTTTGCTTTTAGCGCGCATCTGCAGACCCCACGCAACTCGTTTTTGTGCTTCTTTGAGTTTATTTAATTGCTCGGTGTAGAGCTTCACGGCAGTCAGCGTTTGGTTTGCATTTTGCGAAATATATTGATCGTAGTTGCCCTTGAAGATCTCGATTTTTTGTTCCTTCAACTCGATGACGCGAGAGACACTTCTCAGCACATCGCGGTCGTGCGTGACCACGATAACTGCCTGTGGAATTGTCTTCATCCAGGTGATAAACCGCTCTTTACCTTGGTAGTCCATGTGGTTTGTTGGCTCATCAACCAGCAGCATCTGCGACTGTGAAAACATCATTCTTGTCATTTCGACATAGCGTTTTTCACCACCAGAAAGTGTGCGCAGTGGTTGCTCAGCTTGTTTGCTTGAAATTGAGAAGTCAGATAGTGTGCTGAGGATCGAGTTCTTAATATTGAAGTACTTTCGTTCGGTAAAGTACTCGAGGACTGTTAAGTAGTGGGTGACGTTATCACTCAGCCCTGCTTCGTAGTTTTCGATAATGGCAGCATACTCGTAGTAGTGCGGGACGTTCTTTAGAATATACTCAAGCGCAGACTGATCGGCATCGTGTAAGTGTTCTTGCTGGGTGAGGGTGAGTTGCAGGTTTTTACGAACAGAGATCTGACCATCAAAGTCGTGATCTTCGCCACTGAGAATCTTTAAGAGAGTTGTTTTACCGTATCCGTTCCTACCAATTAGTGCAACTTTTTCTCCTTCTTCAATCGTGAAAGAAACAGCAGCAAAAAGATTTCTGGCACCAATAGATTTAGATAGATTTGTAGCACTAATCAGCATGAAGTGCCATTATACCTGAAAAATAACAATTTACTGTAGGTGTTCAGTGCTGGCGAGCGTACGAAGCGAGTATTTTTTTGTTGCAGTGTCGTGTTCGATGCACGTGACAGAACACTCAGCAATACAGTTTTCTTTGGCGGTAAGAAAGATCGTGCTGACAGCTTTAATTTCTGCGGTTGTAAAGACATTCAGAATGTAGTCGGCAATGATTCCACCGTGGGTAACCAACAGGCAGGTCTGTGCTCCAGCGCCTTCTGACTCAATCACCGACTCCATCCGCTCACCACTCTGCACGGATGAGTCACCAACGGGCGGCTTCCACTCGCGGTGCTCAGTTGCACTGTTCCACTGAGCTAAAAACTCATTAAAGGAAAGTGACGGGTCATCACCCCAGTTCATGCGTTCTTTGAGTAGTGCTGACGTGGTGTAGGGAACAGCAACGATGTCGGAAATAATTCCTGCAGTTTCTTTCGTTCTCAGAAGCGGACTAGCAATGATCTTTGTGACATGTTTATCTAGTAAAAAAGTGCCAGTTTGTGTAGCGTGTGTTCTGCCAAGCGCGGTGAGCCCTGGATCGCCGGGTTCGGGGACTTTTTCGCCGTGACGAACCAGATAAAAGATCTGTTTCATGAGTGTACTATACCACGTCTCTGGTTGTATACTGCACTCATGCTCAAGAAAACACTGTATTCATTTTGGTTCGCGGTACGTGGGTTTATGCTGGCTCTTGGAGAGCGGAACATGAAAATTCACTTGGCAGCTGTGTTGTGTGTTGCACTGGCAGGGGTATTTTTTCAGGTGACGAGAACTGAGTGGCTAGCCCTTATTTTTGCCTGTGGTTTGGTGCTGGTTGCAGAGCTTTTGAATACGGCTGTTGAGCGAACAGTTGACCTCATCACCAAGGAGTGCCCAAACTCATATCGGGATGCGGGAGCACCCAAAGACATTGCCGCTGCGGCTGTGTTAACTGCTGCCATAACTGCTTTTTGTATCGCGCTCTTTGTTTTTATACCGTACATCATTTAGAATACCACTGATGCCACTGAAACGATTCCTCGCAAAACGTAAGTCAATCCAGTCGGGAATGACAACAATTTTTTCTTCGGAAGAGGGCATCATTATTTTTTTTGAAGTTTTAGTCGGTCTTGCTTTTTGTTTGGCATCTCTGCTTATTTTTTTGAAGTTTACACAAGAAGTGTTGGAAGCAAATGTAAATAGATTCGATGCTTGGACTGCTACAAGTTTGTATAGTATCCGTACTCCGCACTTGACGACATTCATGGAGTTTATGAGTTCACTGGGGTATGGATTCTGTCTGGTTCTGGCTGCTGTGTTGTGTATCTCACTTCTCATAAAGAAACATAAAAAAGAAGCCGTGCTCTTTGCTCTTGCTACTGGGTTTGGGGTGCTTCTCAATATTATCTTGAAAGACACAATTCAGCGTCCACGACCAGAGGTCTCACAGTTGGTTACGGCAGCAATGAGCAGCTTCCCCTCAGGTCACGCAATGAACGCCTTTATTTTTTACTCGCTTATTGCTTACTACTCGCTCCACTTTTTTAAGAGCAAAAAAATTACTGCAATACTGACTGTGCTGGCAAGTTGTATTATTCTGCTGATTGGGGTTAGTAGAGTGTACTTAGGCGTTCACTTCACGACAGATGTCCTGGCAGGGTACATTGCAGGTTTCTGGTGGCTGATTACGGTGCTCCTCATAGATAGAACACTTATTTTTTATAAACTTTTTAAGAAGTCTGAGTAGCCTGCTGGTATACCCTCGTGGTACACTACCACTTCAGATCTATGCCAAGCGATAAAACAGTCATAAACTTCACCGGTGTGCACTTTGAGCACGGTATCCATCGAGAGATTCTTGAGGATGCAAACTTTACTGTGCGTTCTGGTATGAAGGTTGCACTCATGGGTCAGAATGGGGCAGGAAAAAGCACCATTTTTAAGTTGATTACCGAAAAACTGAAGCCACACTTAGGGGTCATCTCTGTTGATCTAACTGCAACAGTTGCCACGGCGCATCAAGTTATTACTCCAGAGGAGCGAGAGGCAAGTGTTGAAGAATTTTTTCATGCCGTATGCCCAGTTGAGCAACACATCTTGCGAAAAAAAATAAGTGAGGTGCTTGAAGCAGTTAACTTAGTTGCCGATCTAAACAAAAAAGTCAAAGATTTTTCTGGCGGGCAACAAGCCCGGTTGTTACTTGCTGCAGCACTTATTCAAAAGCCTGATATTTTACTGCTCGATGAGCCTACCAATAACCTCGATCAAGAAGGTATTGGGCACTTAATGCTCTTTTTGATGGAGTATCCAAAAACAGTGCTGGTCATTTCTCACGATGCTGATTTTTTGAACTCGTTTACCGATGGCGTGTTATATCTTGATAGTTTCACTAGAAAAGTTGAGCAGTACGTGGGCACGTACTACGATGTGGTAGAAAAAATTAAGCAGCGAATTGAAAAAGAGAACAGTCAGAATGCGCGCATGGCGAAAGAAATTCAAGAAAACAAAGAAAAAATAAACTTCTTTGCACACAAAGGCGGTAAAATGCGCTTGGTTGCTAAAAAAATGCGTGAGAAAGTTGAAGAGTACGAGAGCGAAAAAGTTGAAGTTCGTAAAGAAGATAAAGCAATTAGAAAGTTCACGATTCCGGCACAGGAAGATCTCAGTGGTGTTCTGATGGCTATTTCTTCATTTACCATCATGCAGAACCACGTTGAGGTAACAAAAGAAGCACGGATCACCTTAGCCAAAGATCAACATCTGCAAATTAAGGGTCCAAATGGCATTGGAAAAACTACCCTTATTGAGTCACTAGCGCTCGGTACTGCAGCCGGTGCAAAAATTACACCGGGTATACGCGTTGGCTACTATCGCCAAGATTTTTCGACCCTCAACTATGCGCACACAGTACATGAGTCACTGGTTGCAGCCATGCTGCAAGGAGATGGTTCGGGGACAGAAGAGTACTTACGCTCAGTGGCTTCAGGCTTTTTGTTGACGTCACATCTTATTAACACAGAGATTAAGCATCTTTCAGAAGGACAAAAAGGACTGGTATGTTTTGCGCGACTCGTGCTGCAGCGTCCTGGCTTACTCATTCTTGATGAGCCAACAAATCACATTAACTTTAGACACTTGCCGGTAATTGCCAGCGCACTGAACGAGTACGAAGGCGCGATGATTATTGTTTCGCACGTTGAAGATTTTATCTCGCAGATTAGAATTGACCGAGTACTTGACCTAGAAAAGTAACCTATGAGTACAACAATAACTTGTAAAAAATGTGGTGAAGTTATTGATGTCCCAACAGCGTTGAAGAGTCAGATCGAAGAAGATATTCTCAAAGATTCAGAAAAAAAACACTCTCAAGAGTTAGAAAAAGTACGTGCTGAAGCAGTGCTCAAAGCCAAGGCAGCTATTACAGCAGAGCAAGAAGTGCTTTTGAAGCAGTTGCGTGATGATGCCCAATCAGAAAAAGAGTCGAAGAAAGAGCTGCAAGAAAAATTGATCGAGGTGATGCAGACACTGCGTGAAGAGACAAAAGCAAAAGAAAGTGCGCAGCTTGAGGCGCAAAAAAAGTTGGCAATCGAAGAAGTAAAGATTCGTGAAGAAGAAGCCAAAGTTGCTGAAGAAAAGTTCCGTTTACAGCTGGCAGAAAAAGAAAAGAAGCTGGCAGATATGCAGCGTTCTCTTGAGGAGGCGCAGCGTAAAGGCAGCCAGGGTTCACAACAGTTGCAAGGTGAGATTCTTGAGCTTGATCTGCAGTCATCACTTGAACAAGCATTCAGAGATGACCTCATTGAACCAGTTGCCAAAGGAGTGCGCGGTGGTGACATTAAGCAGACCGTTCGGAGTCCTCGCGGCAGTGTGTGCGGAGTGATGCTGTGGGAAGTGAAACGAACAAAGAACTGGGTTGATGGTTGGATTCCTAAATTAAAAGAAGACCTCAGAAATGAAAAAGCAAATATTCCTATCATCGTCAGTGAAGTGCTCCCGAAACACATTACAGAAGACATGGGAGTTTCGAGTGGTGTGTGGGTGTGTAAACCGGCGCTCATGGTGATTCTGGCGACGCTTCTGCGTAAGAGCTTGCTCGACGTTGGTATGCAAAAAGCGATAGCCGAAAACAGAGGCACAAAAGCTGAAGCTTTATTCAGTTTTGTGACGAGTCATGAGTTTGTGCAGCAGATCGAGTCGATGGTTGAAACCTATCAAGAAATGACGGCGCAAATTACAAAAGAAAAAGCCACGTTCCAGAAACTCTGGGCGCAACGAGAGGCGCAGTCACAAAGCTTACTACATAACACTGCAAACATCATTGGCAGTATGCAGGGGTACATCGGCCAAGCA
>CAYMVN010000058.1:0-7113 GCA_964394125.1 uncultured Pseudomonadales bacterium
TTGAAAGTAAACAGTAGTCACGCTCACTCCAGGAAGGGTTGTGTGGATCGTGTTTCAGGGTTGCAAAGTAGAGTGCGGCAAAGACGTCTGCCATGCCGAGTGAGCCAGCCGGATGTCCACTGCCCGCTGTGGCAATCATCACGATGCACGCTCGGCGTAAGACTTGGGCAGTCCGTTCTAGTTCAGCTAGCTTTGCGGCAGAAACGCTCATACTACTCACTATACATGGTTTGTGGCGTATAATCATGTGCATGCTTACGTTAGAAAATCAGCAGCCAAACACAAACCCTGAAGTAGAAAAACACCTTGAATTACGTCTTCCTGAACACCTGCGTGCACAACTGGTGCAGTCAGCAACAGAGATCCTGAGAAGTTTTGTGCGGTGGAATAGTGAAACTGAAACATTTGAAAGACAGCCTCAACAAGCTGAACTGTGCTTGGTGCTTGAGCGATCAGGCAGTACAGCTGCGGCTGGAGTTCTAGCACTGGCTGAAAAATATCACCTACCACTGCCTCAGATGCTTTTTGTACACGGGTTTGGTACGGAAGTGATTGATGCGTACACTGCTACACATAAAAAATATGAGGCACTACTCTTTGAAAATCCTGAAGTGTACGCAAAACTGATGGCAGAAGAAGTTGCCCGAGTGGGAAGCGAAGCCTCATTCTTAACGTGGTTGGCTGCCATTACCGATGAACCTGACGAATTTCAATTTGAAAGCATTCAGCACGATCTAGCAGACACCATGTTTCTAACAAATGATGACTTTTCTGGCGGCTTTTTGCGGTATGTGAGACTACAACTGCGTGAAGATGCCCCCGCTAACCCGCTCAAAGATTCTGCTCGCGCGATTGCAGCAACGGGAAAAACACACATAACGTTACTCGATGATGTTATCCAGCGAGGTGTAATTAGTACAGTACTTGTACCCACAGTGCTACGGGCTACTCTTCAAGAAAAAATGCAGTTCAACTCGCATGATTCTCACTTTGTGTTTGCCAGAGGAAGTACTTGGTACGACGATATTATTACTGCCTCAACTGGCGAGAAAAATCTGACGCTCGAACAACTACTTGCAGTGAAAGAGGCAATGCATGGCACAGCAGAAGCTGCAGCCATAACGGGCGAAGAAACAGATGCCGTTCCGTATGAGACAACCCCAGCGCTTGGAGCAGAAACCTATCACACACAAACAAAAGAATGTATCCGTGCTGCAGTTTTGGCTGCGGCAGATTCAATTCTAGCTGAGCTCAAAAAAAACTCCTGACAGTGAACGGGTGTTCACCATCAGGAGTTACTACTTACAACTTGGTTTTACTTAACCTACGGGGATTACATTACTCAACGATTGGCCACCCCTCAGGGAGGTAGTCAATGGGATTTGGACAGGGATCATTGGGTGTCCATCTCGAAAAGTGAGAGACACCAACTCTTCCATCGTCCAAGGTCCAGGGCTGACCACTTTTGGCAAAGAGCTTCGGTGATCCAGCAGGCAGAATGTCCCCATTGGGGAACGTAATATCTGCGTGCGTGACCACTTTCGACATGTTACCGAAGATGGTGGGGTTTCTTTCATTGATGGCGAGCATTGTGCCTTTACGTTCAACACGAACGCCATCTCCACCAATATAATCGTAACCGCCATCGGCATCCAGCCAGAAGTACGTAATGTACTCCTGTGCGATGCCTTCTACCATTTCGATATTCTTACGCATCCACAGCTCATAGGGGATGCATTTGCCTGCATCTCTTGCCGCTTTATCTTTGTTGAAAAAGCGGTTCCAAAGAGATTTTCGCTCTGCATCCCTGCATTCCGCCTGGGTATCGCACTTCTGCTTGATACCCTTGTGATCGTCGTCATACTTTGGAGTGCCTGGCAGCTGTTCCTCCGTTACATACCCCTTGTTACCCACCCATGTAATTGGGTGTTCTCCTGAGTACAGAATGTTGAGCCCAGCTGGAGGATTATCGGTGATGCCGAATGTTCCTACTCTGGTAACACCATCTGTATCAATCACTGGTACCTGCATGTAGGCACCAGCATAGTCAGGTACGCTTCCGAAAGAAGTCACTCTCCAGACCGAGTAGGTTTTGCCCGTAGGCAGTCCTGCTACCCAGTCCTCTTCCCAGACTCTCAATCCGCCAACGACTTGATTCTCTGTATCGATATCGTCTGCAACTGTTTTTGCAATTGCAGGGTCGTCCCAGCCGTTGAACGTGTAGATCGGCCGCGCGTAGAGTGGTTGTTTCCACTCAACTGTTCCTGCACCCCAGTTCGCAACCCAGTTTGCAGCCTCGATGTGATTCATCGGGGCAAAGTGGGCCGCGAGTGTGTCAAAGCTTCGGTTGTACTCTGGAGACAGCCAGACAGCTTGTGAGCTGCCTGTTTCTGCATTCCATGAAAGTACGTAGCCAGCATCGTGCCCATGTGGCACGTACCCTGGTTCGAGCTGGAGCAGTTGAACCTCGTATGCGTAGCTGTAGGGAGAAAAATACCATGTCGCTACTGCATCGGCGTTTTGTAGCCCACCACTCCACTGGATGCTGATGGGTGTGCTGTAGAAGCTCCCCATGCCGCCCGCAACAAGAGCGACATCGAGAATTCTTAAGTTCTCCATGCGCTTCCACATATTCCCGTTTTTGTATGCGGTGATATTTGTGTACGCTGCATAGACAATGAATCCTGAGCCAGCCCCTGCTGCAACCGCGATGACAACTGGTGTCTCAACGACAATTCCAGCTGCGGTGAGCGCAGTTGCAAGCTGTTTTCCGATCTGATCCCAGGGAACATCCCTAAGTTCAAGAACGAAAACAGGGTTGCCTTGCGCGGCTTGCAGTGTGTCTGAGTTGCAGTTCCACGCCATTGCGTTGACAATACCGTCCTTGTGGGTCAACCAGCGGCGTTCTGCATTCGGGCAGAACTGCTTGATCTGACTAACAGCCTGTTCTACAGACTGGCAGGACGGCAGTAACTCAAGTGCAGTGGCTGTATTTTGAAATTGAGACAGCTCTGCTGATGCAACTCGTGCGCAGCTTGAGTATCCTGATGTGCTGGATGAGCTGCCAATGAGTGGCAAGAAGTTTACCTGCTTGCAGGAGACTGCCTGCCCGTTTTCAACGGTTACTAGCGTTGAAAACTGTTGCGTTACAACCGCTGTTGGTGTAGGTGGCACTGGTTGTGCCGCTACAACAATTTCTCTGGTGAGTACGTCTCCAGTTGCTCCCAAAACAGTAAGCTGATACGTGTACTGCCCAACAGTGTTAAGACTGTCCACGTATAAACCACTTGTTTGTCTACTGATTACTGCAGTATTCCGCTTCAGTTCTACTTGGGCAGCATTTTCAGTTGTCCAAGTAATGTTCAGAAGACTGCCAACAATTACTGAGCACTCTGCTACCTCGAACTGTGTTATCACTGCTTTGGGCAGTGGTGTCGCAGTTGGTGTGTGGGTGGCAGTAGGGCTTGGCGTTGCTGTAGGAGTGTGTGTGGCGGCATTTCCTGCCGTTTCCGTATCTTTTGGCGTTGGTGTTGCTGTTCCATCTCTGTGGTACGTGACTGTCAAGGAAATATCACTAATTCCTATCCAGTCGGTGCTACCACCGAGTGCAACTAGCCGCATGCCAGTCATGGCAGTTGGCCAGCTGAGCGCGACTCTACTCCATTCGCCGTAGGGCGAAGGGAGATTCCCTGTCTGGTTGAACCAACCATACAGGGGGATTAAACCAAGGCTCTCCATTTGGACACGTCGTGTTGCAGTGTCCTGATCGACGGCAGATGCCCACCACTCTGTTACGAGTGAGGTACTTGTCCAGCCCTCAATTGGGTCAGGAAACTGAAAGTGACAATCGGCAACCGTATGACTTGCGTCCAGGTCGCCATTGTTCTGCGCCAGGTACGAACCCGATCGGCTGCCACCTGTTCCTACATGCCAGCCACCGCAAGCAGCAACTGGCCAGGTATATTTAATCCGCTTTTCCTCTGTTGTTGAAGCACTCTGTGCCTCAGCGATAGGAAGAAGAGTTTCTGTGTCGGTTAGCGCTGGTGCTGGGTCTTTCCCAATCACCAGTGCTGAGACTAGATTAACGGGACTAACTTCTTGTGCCTGCAGTACATTCCCTTCAGCAGGGACGACTGCAGTGAGCAAAATCGCCACGACAAGTGCTGCCATGGCCACACGATTCTTTTTCATTTTCTTTGTCCTCCTGGACATGAATGAAATTGGCTACCTTTTCGTAGCCGCCGGTGAACAGGAGCCCTGTGAGGGCATTCGAGGAAAAAAATTAACCAAGTTGTTAAAGAGCGTCTGACTCAGAGCGCAGTGAAAGCACGAAGTGTGCTCCTGCAGTATGTGCCAGACACGATGCGGTAGTATACATCTTTTTTAGTCCTATAACAACTTTTCTATTGATGATATAATGCACACCAGATATGTAGCGCATGCACTTCACAGTTTCTTATTGCAAGAAAGCCTGTGAGTGCTGCTACATCGCACCTTAACATGAAGCGAATATTCTGATGGAGTCAGTACACTGGCCTTGGGCGCGAGCCTGAGGTCTGTATTCTGACTCTATCACTACTGGCACACGAGCAGGTGTGTCAGTATTTTTTTTGAGGAAGAACTTGTTTTTTTTAACTCCCCCATTTCAACAAAGGAGTCTTTGATGAACGCGAAGTCAGTCATTTCATTTCTCTCCCCCATTTTTATTGCTTTTTTCATTTCACTTACGCTCTTTTGCGTGAGTGAAACAGCATACGCCGCCGCTGATCTTCCCATTCCCCCATTTATTTGCGGGGAAGATGGCCACATCACGCCCACCCTCAAGTTTGAAGGTGAAGTTGTGCATGATGCCACAGTCAGCATGACAGTGACTGGGAGTTGGAATACATTGTATGTGAATGGTTCAGGTGGTGTTGTGAGTGCACCAGAGGGGTGCAGCCTCGACACTGCTGTCGACAGCGCAAGCTGTGGCGACCCTGGTGTGCCGGTAACAACAACCGGCCCGTTTAGGTTCGTAGTACCCAGCTGGCACGTGACAGACCAACAATGGTTTGTCGCCCAGGCTCAGTACTGGGAAAACGGTGTGTTTCGGGGAAGTTGCACCGTGGAGAAATTTTTTGATATCCCCTCAGCACGACCTTGGCTGGTGCTCGATGAGAGTATCAGCCAGACCGCTCACCTTGGTGAAGCGGTCACGCTCGACCTGCGGATCCGAAACCTTGACCCAACAACCACGACTGCCGAAATGGTTGTCGAGGAAGTTGGTGGTAAAAGTTGCTTCTCAGGCTTGCCTGCAAAGGTGAAGCTGGGAAGTGACGAGATGCAGAACCTCAGCATCTCAGCAGACACGGCCTGCACAGGGCTGGGTGTATATACAGGGACGGTTAGACTTTTTGAGTTCTTACCGATATCTGTGGATACGCCCCGGACTGCCAGCGTTCCCATAACACTCACAGTCCTTCCCAGTCTGTGGGAAGTTGTGGTGAACTCACCAATCAAGGCCGAGAGTCTTCAACCAGTGACGTACACCTTGACGGTGACGAACACTGGCGACATAGAGATGGTGGGATCGGCAGTGATTAGCGTCAAGAATGCTCCCTTTGTCCCCGGGAGCATTCAGTACTTTATCCGTGCTGGTCAGGTGACCAGCACGACGGTAGGTACTGAGACACACGGACACTGGGTCGTTCCCGTCCCACCAGGTGAATCACGATCTATCAAGATAGTAGGCATCACCCAAGAAGTAGGGGCAATCATCCCATACTCACACGCCTGGGACTCGACTGGACCAGACGGGGTACAGCGCTCCCGTGATCTCATCGTTCACCCGCTTGAAGTGGGTGAGCTCGGTTCAACGATCTACTTACCAGTTGTAAGTAGATAACTATTCGCTTCAAACGTACGCACCTCAGTCTCTGCTCAGACTGAGGTGTTTTTTTACTCGCATAATCCGTTCTTCCTGTACTTGCATGGCAGGATGCAAAAGCTCTATAGTAAGTGCAGTAGTGAGTGACCGCATCTAAAAGGCTGTGCGATGTTTTTGCATGCACCAAAAGTGTTCATGATTGGCTGGGAGTATCCGCCACACAATAGTGGTGGCTTAGGCGTGGCGTGCCAAGGTATGACCGAAGCACTCTCAGAAGCAAATACTCAGATCTACTTCACCCTCCCCTACGCACTCCCTTCAGCTCCAGCACACATGCAGGTACTCAACTGTAGTGACCCAAACTGGTTCACTCCAGAAACAGCCGGTAAACCGCCCTTCTTTGCCTATCAAACAGGAAGTGCACCCCACAGTGTGTTCCCCGCAACGGGAGTTTCTGCGCACACGCTGCAAGCACTGCCACAGTCAGAACTCGAGACAAAAGTGGCACAGTACGCGGATCTCGTGACTGCTCAGGGTTTGCAAAACAAGAATGCTGCAGATATCGTTCACGCACATGACTGGATGTCGTTCCCTGCCGCTATGCAGCTTTCTGAACAGACAAACACGCCTTTTATTGCCCATATTCACTCAACAGAACTTGATCGTATTCCGGGTGGTCACGGCAGTAGCTACATCATGGAAACTGAGCACGCCGGCATGATGGCCGCAACCCGGGTGATCGCCGTCAGTTACTACACAAAAAATATCTTAGTGCACGAGTACGGTATCGATGCCGATAAAATTGATGTGGTTCACAATGGCATTGAACCACTCTCTACTACCGAACTCTTCCCGTCTCTCAACCCATCGTTTGCTCCAGAGCGGCCGGTGATCGTGTTCATGGGACGGCTGACAATGCAGAAAGGTGCGGAGCACTATCTGCGTGTTGCCAGTGAAGTCTTGAAACAGGTCCCCAATGCGTTATTCATCTTAGCCGGTGATGGTGATCTGTATCATCAGCTCTTAGTGCAAGCTGCACAAACGGGGTTATCTGCATCGCTGTTGTTTAGTGGTTTTGTTCGTGACAACCAACGCTCGCAGCTGCTTGACCGCGCCGATGTGTTTGTGATGCCCTCACTCTCAGAACCTTTCGGACTGGTGGCACTTGAAGCTGCACAACACAATACGCCGGTGATTATCTCTAAAAATACGGGTGTTGCTGAAGTGCTGAAAAGTGCAATTGCCTT
>CAYMVN010000059.1:0-5619 GCA_964394125.1 uncultured Pseudomonadales bacterium
CGTTAACAGCGAGATGCTCTGCCATTGAGCTATCAGGGAATGGCTGTACTAGATTGTAACATAGCTGAATCAAGTGTAAAGATTATATATACCAGCTATAGCGTATAATACAGGATATGAAACACGCGCCTACCCGTTCAACTTCATGGCATGGAGTAAAAAAATGGTATCACAACCTTGTTGGAGCTGATGGCCACTACTATCACAAGCATCTCGTCATTCCTGGCACCCTCAAGCTGCTCGGCGCGAACAAAAACAGCATCGTGCTCGATCTCGGCTGTGGGCAAGGTGTGCTCGCCCGCGCGCTGCCGGATGTTGCTGAGTATCTCGGGCTCGACTCGGCACCCGGGCTCATCGCAACCGCCAAAGCTGAGACTGACCGCGAGAACTTTTCGTTTCTCGTACAAGATGTCACCAAGAAACTCTCACTCAGTAAGCCTCGCTTTACACACGCCGTCTTTGTGCTCTCACTTCAGAACATGAAGAATGCCCGTGCGGCAATTCAAAACGCAGCTAGCGTTCTCGTGCCGGGTGGAAAACTCGTCCTTATCTTGAATCACCCGTGTTTTAGAATCCCTCGCCAGTCTGGGTGGAACGTTGATGACAAGTCGAAGCAACAGACGCGCTGGGTGAACCGCTACCTCTCAGCTCAAGAAATCCCAATCACCATGAACCCCGGGCAGCGCACCTCGGCAGTTACCTGGTCGTTCCATCACTCGCTACAAGACTACATGCAGATGCTCTCAAGCACCGGCTTTGTTGTCACACACCTCGAAGAGTGGGCCTCCGATAAAGAAAGCCAAGGCAAAGCAGCTAAAATGGAAAATCGCTCACGGGCAGAAATCCCGCTCTTTATGGCGATTGCCGCACAAAAAGTTTCTTAAGTCTTTGCAGTTTCTACTCCAGCAATTCGAATATTCGCTGCCATTCTATCTGCATCAAGCGGTACGTGCAGTCGCGTAAGAATATCAATGAAGATGGTCGCCATCCATGCACTGTCACTGCTTGTCTCAAGAAATAAATACGGGAGAATGTACTCCTTGTGCAGTGGGTGCTGTTCTTCGAAGCTCAAAAAGTCGTCTATGGTTGCACGGATGAACCTGAGCGGAGTAGCCTGCACCCGTGGGTGAACTTTCACGGTATCTAGATCCCATGCCGCAGCATCTCGCTTATGCACACGAAGGTCTAGTGCCAGCGCACCTGCATACTCGCCGGTTAAACAGAACAGTGTTGTCTCACCAAACCCGCTAGGCTTTTGGAGTGTATAACAGCTCCGTGGGTTGCCGGCTTCGTCTGGAAATAGAATAGTTTTTTGTTTAAACTCTCGCTGTGTCAGGAGTTCAGGTTTTTTAAGTAACAAGTTGAGATACCGAAACCAGCGGAACTCTGCTCTGTCGCACACTGGATTTACCAACAAGTCATTTGTATGACGAAGTCGCTCCAACATGACGCTAGTATATCAGAAAATATAGAATTGGTAAAAAAGGCTACTCCAAGAAATCTTGCAGTTTTTTGCGTTTGCTGGGGTGTTTGAGCTTACGGAGGGCTTTTGCTTCGATCTGACGAATACGCTCTCTGGTGACACCGAACTTGCGGCCCACTTCTTCAAGCGTCATCATCTTATTGCCAGCTAAGCCAAAGCGCATCTTCAGCACGCGTGCTTCACGGTCTGAGAGTGTGCCTAAGACCTCGTCGATGTTCTCGCGAAGCATCTGTTGACTGGTTGCCTCGTATGGAGACACCTGTTTTTCGTCAGCAATGAAGTCACCGAGCACACTTTCGTCTTCACCACTGCCAACAGGAGCCTCAAGCGACGTGGTGTTCTGAGAGATCTTGAGAATCTCACGAACTTTATCAGGATCCATCTCCATCTCTTTTCCAATTTCCTCAGGAAGTGGCTCGCGGCCGAGCTCTTGCATCAAGCGGCGACTGGTGCGCATCAGTTTGTTGATTGTCTCTACCATGTGTACCGGGATACGAATGGTGCGGGCTTGGTCAGCGATAGAACGGGTAATTGCTTGGCGAATCCACCAAGTTGCGTAGGTAGAAAACTTAAAGCCCTTTGTCCAGTCGAACTTTTCGACAGCCCGGATGAGTCCTTTGTTTCCCTCTTGAATGAGGTCAAGGAACGTCATGCCGCGACCGATGTACTTCTTAGCAATAGAGACAACTAACCGAAGATTTGCATCTGTCAGCTTCTTTTTTGCCAGCGCGTCACCTGCTTCAACTTTTTGTGCTAACCGAATTTCTTCTTCACGATTCAAAAGCGGAATACGACCAATCTCCTTGAGATACATACGGACCGGATCGGACGCACCCGTGTTACCGAGTGTTGAGATACTATCCAGTTCTTGTTGGAGCGAGTCAACTTCAGCTTCGGGACGTTCTTCAGCAACTGACTCGAAAATATCGAGCCCTAACTTAATGACTTTGTCGTAGAAGTTATCAAGGTCATCGATGTACTCTTCTGGCTCAACAAAGACGCGCAAAATATCCTCTTGCACAACATAGCCTTGCTGTTGGCCCTGTTTGAAAAGAGTTTCGATATCTTGCTGAATTGAGGCAGGGAGTTTTGTCATATCTGGATGCTGTATTATACACTTTTTTGTCTAGATAGTCCCACGCAGTATCATGGCATCGACGACTCTCTTGACTGCGCGAGCATATGTTGCCATGCGCATTGAGAGTTTTTTCTCTTGTGCCATCTGCCAGATTTCGGTAAACGAGCTCTGCATAAGCACTTGGAGGCGCTCAAGAACCACTGTTTTACTCCAGGAATCACCCTGTAGATTCTGCACCCACTCGAAGTACGAAGTGGTCACACCACCCGCATTTGCGAGCACGTCAGGAACAACGACACACCCTTTTTCAATCAAGATTGCTTCTGCATCAGGGGTGACTGGCCCGTTTGCCATCTCAATCACAACCGAAGCTTTGACGCGTGGTGCATTTTCTTTGGTGATCACGTTCTCGAATGCGCCCGGAACGAGTACTGCCACATCGAGTTCAAGCAGTTCTGCATTCGTTATGGTCTGCACGCCTTCTGGAGCCAGATGGCCGGTCTCGGTTTTATGCGCCAAAACTGCCGCTGCATCCAAGCCTGCCGGTACGAAGATTCCCCCTTTTGAGTCTGAGACTGCAACAACGGTGTATCCGTGTTTCTGAGCGTGGTACGCAAACCAGTAGCCCACGTTTCCAAAGCCTTGTACTGCAATCGTGATCTCTTTTTTGTTCTGCCAGCCGTGTGCTTCAGCGATCTTCTCAAGAATGTACACACCACCAAGCCCCGTTGCTTCGTCTCTGCCTTCAGAGCCACCGAGAGCCAAAGGTTTACCGGTGAAGGTTGCAAGCGGATTGGTCATCAGTAATCCATACTTTTCTTGCATGTTTTTTTGCCACTCATCCGCCATCCAAGCCATGATCTGTCCGGTTGTGTTGACGTCTGGGGCTGGAATATCTGTCCACGGCCCAACGCGATCGCCAAGAAACCGCGCGTACGCTCTGCTTAATCGTTCCAGTTCAGCAACAGACAGGTCTTTAGGGTTAACAATTACTCCGCCTTTTCCGCCACCATACGGGATGCCTGTCACGGCACACTTCCACGTCATCCACATAGAGAGTGCTTTTACTTCGTCTTCAGAAACGTCAGCGTGAAAGCGAATGCCTCCTTTGTACGGCCCACGAGCATTATTGTGTTGAGAACGGTAGGCTTGGAAAGTTCGTTTCTCTCCTGAATCCATCACTATCTCAAGCTGTGCAGAGAGAACTCTGTCGGGGGTTTCTAGTTTTTTGAGCGCCCGATCCAGCTGCGAAGTGTCATCGTAGGTATCTTTCAAAACAGCGGCTACCTGAGTCAACTGTGTGACTGCCTGGGTATACGGATTCATATAGTTTTTCCTTTATACTACGCTCCTTGAGCTTCAAGCCAACGCTCAGCGTCAAGTGCTGCTGAGCAACCTTGTCCTGCGGCAGTAATCGCCTGACGATACCGCACATCAACTCCATCACCTCCAGCGAAAACACCTTCTACAGAGGTCATACTTGGATAGGCAACGAGCCCTTCTTCAGTAACTGCCGCGGCTGCTGCCTCTGTGCCTTTTTGTGAAGCACTCTGTCTGGTTACAACGTAGCCGTGCGCGTCTAGTGCAAGCTGTCCGCGAAGAAAGCCGGTAACTGGTTTATGCCCAATTGCCACAAACAGTCCATCAGTTTTGAGTGTTGCTGGCACGCCATTTGTCTCGACAGCGACTCCAGTCACAACACTCTCTCCGAGCACCTGCTTCACTGTAGTGTTCCAAAGCACAGTAACTTTTGGATGTTTAAGTACGCGCTCCTGCATTATCTTGCTAGCCTTGAAGCTGTCTCGACGGTGCAGAACGGTCACGCTCTTTGCGAACTTTGTGAGGGCAAGCGTGTCTTCCATGGCACTGTCTCCTCCACCCACAACGATGGTATCTTTGTCTCGGTAGAACGCGGCATCACACACAGCACACGTACTCACGCCTCTGCCTAAAAACTCTTGCTCACCCGGGGCACCAATTGCCACTGCGGTTGCACCAGTAGCAACAATGACTGCATCAGCGGTCACTGCTGGCTCAGTTTTGATGATTTCAGCGTACACCTGAGCATACTCTGCTTCAGAAGTGTTTGAGACGAGGTTTTCAGCAACAGTTCCACCAGGAATATGCGTCCAGATCTTGAATGGGCGCGCTGAAAAATCGACTGCCGTCACGTACTCGTAGCGAAGCGTGGCGCCAAATCGTTGTGCCTGTGCCATCATCTCCATCATTAAGTCTGGGCCGTTGATGCCGTTCTTAAAGCCAGGAAAGTTCTCGATCTCTGTTGTCCACATCAGCTGCCCACCAGCTTTCTGACCCGCAAATACCACCGGCGCAAGCTGTGCCCGCCCAGTGTAAATTGCGGCAGTGTAGCCAGCAGGACCTGAACCAATAACGACAACAGAGTGATGTGACATACAAAAAACCCTTTACGCTACTTTTGCACTTGGAGCAACACGCTCAAGAGCAGTGTTTAACTTAGCTACAAACCCTTCCTTACCAGGAAAGCCAATAACTGTCAGATCTTTTTGTTCTACACCTGCTACAAAAAACTTAACAGTAGGAATACTCATGACTTGTTGCGCCATCATGAACTCACGGGCAACTGCATCAACGTTAACTTTTCCGACCAGAGCGCGACCTTTGTACTCTTCAGCAATCTCTGCGACAACTGGAGCTGCCAACTTGCATGGGCCACACCACTCGGCATAGAAGTCGACCATTACAACTGGTGTTTCAGCGTTTTTGAGACTCGCTTCAAACTGGGCTTGATCCCAATGAAATACTGCTTGTTGTGTAGTATCTGACATACCACCTCCTTTAAAAGTATATACTTATCGTAATAACTCTTTTAATACGGTATTTAAATCGTCAATCTTTCGTTCTTTCGAGCAGCGGCTTGCTTCACAGGTTAACAGCTCTCTAGCGACTTTTCCTAAACCAGCCCGGGCAGCGACAATTTGATGAACGATATCCACGCATGCTCGATCTTCTGAGTACATCTTAATCACACCAGCAATTTGACCATCCATGTGGACACGGTAGCGAAGTGCCGCACCCG
>CAYMVN010000059.1:5629-7071 GCA_964394125.1 uncultured Pseudomonadales bacterium
TGCCAGGCATTTGCATTGTGATGTTGACTTTTTATTTGACCATTGATGCGGTTGAGTTGTTTGATCAATTGGTCTTGTGTGGAGTTTTCCATACACGACAGCTTATACCCCCGGGGGGTATGTTGTCAAATAAGAGTTTTTACCGCTTCCAGGCAAGAGATAAAACGTGACTATTGCAGTGCATCGGCGTATAGGTAATACTGGATACTACTATACAATAGAAAATTTCTATGCAGAAAAAACTCTCTATTCTTGTACTTATACTGACACTCGCCCACCTGACAGCGACCACAACACTGGCGCTTTATATTGTTGTTGGGCCAGCCGGATCATTCTATTTCTACGAAGGTCAAGTTCTGGGTAAACACGACTCAGATTCACAAGAAGAAGAGCGCGAAAATGAGTCAGAATCAAAAGAACGTGAAAACAAAGCACATGTAGAGCAAAAAGCACTCGAAGAGAGAGCCCACGCTGAGCAAAAAAAAGTAGAAGCACGCAAAGAGGCAGCAGAGCGCAGAGAACAGCCACTGAAAGTTGTACCTGCTGCTGCACAGAACAAAGTACGCTTGAGCCAAGAAAAAAAAGAAGCGTCTGTAACTCTTGAAAAACAAAGCCCCACAACCAAGCGTTTTGAAACACAACAAACAATAAAAAGTGACCGCGTTGAGGTTGAGCTGCCTGCACAACTAAAGTCAAAAGAAAGTCGTGAACAAAAAGAAGAAAAATCAGCTGAAGTACAAAAGAAACTTGAAGAACGTGCAGCCCGAAAAGAAGAACGCGTTGGACTGCGAACCACAGAGGATGAAAATGGTGAACCAGAATTTGAAGTCGAGTCACGACTCATAAAAGCCAAAGCGCACGGAGCTCAGTTTATCGTTGACCCAGCAACCAACGAGGTCACGTTAGTTACACCGAGTGGTAACGAGCACGTGCTGAACCACTTGCCAGATCAAGCACTCATTGAGTTACAAGCGTCTGGAATCGTTGATACTGAGGCTATAAAAGAAGGCACCAGTGAGCTCAAGCTTGAGACAAAGGATGACGGGACTGTCGTGTACAGGACAGAAGGCAAGCGAAAAAAACGAGTACTCGGTTTATTTGATCGCCAAGTTTCAACAGAAATTGAGTTGGATGATGCGACAGGAGAAGTTACCGAGACAGTGCAAGACTCGCCATCTCTCATTGGCCGCTTCCTTGATGCAATCTCACAGTAGCATGGCGCTACTTTGTTCTCAGGAGTGTCAACTCTTTTAAGAGCTGGGTGTAGGTTTCTTCTTGTTCCGCAGTACGCTCTGCTGCTTCATCGAGTTGTTCAAGTTGCGTAGCAATTTCTTTGGCACGCGTACTAAGTAACTCTTTCTTGAGTTCGCTCATACGCGCCTTCCACTCTTTTGAGATATCAAGTTGTTGCACTGTTTCTTCCATTTCTGGATGTGTAGAAA
>CAYMVN010000060.1:0-6978 GCA_964394125.1 uncultured Pseudomonadales bacterium
TAAGATGGTGCTCACCACCCACACTTCAAACGGACAAGTCCGCGAGATGGAACGACTGGGAGGAAAGCCACCAATCCGCATGATCAACATTGCACGCTGCTATCGCCGCCAACAAGATGCCACACACACCCAGATGTTCCACCAGTTTGAAGGGCTAGTTGTCGATACCGGCATCACCATTCAGCACCTCAAGGGAACACTCGACTACTTCGCCGAAGCATTCTACGGGCCAGGCACCAAGTCACGCATTCGGCCATTTCACTTCCAGTTTACCGAGCCTTCGTTTGAAGTAGACTTTTCATGTCACCTCTGTTCAGGAACTGGGCTGGTGGACGGCGTAAAATGCAAGTTCTGCAAATCTGGTTGGCACGAAGTTGGGGGCGCCGGCATGGTGCATCCGAACGTACTCAAGGCTGGTGGCATCGACCCAGAAAAGTACACCGGCTTTGCTTTCGGCTGGGGAGTAGAGCGCACCTACACCTTAAAACAAGGCCTGAACATCGATGATATTCGCTTACTCTACAGTGGCGACATGACCTTTTTGGAGCAATTCTAATATGAACATACTTATCCCACACACCTGGTTACTCGAGCACCTTGAAACAGCGGTAACGCCTCAAGAGCTACAAAAGTTAGTCTCACTTTCTGGCCCTTCTATCGAACGAATTTATGACAAAAATGGAGAAAGTGTTTACGATATTGAAGTCACCACCAACCGTGTTGATAGTATGTCGGTTCGTGGTATTGCCCGAGAAGCCGCAGTTATTTTAAGTGAAGCTGGCAAACCCTCACACCTCAAAGCGGTAGCACGTACCTTCACTGCACCTCGCGCTGCCACCGCACTACCACTGCCTAAAATCACCGATGCTGAGCACCTTTGCAAGCGTACGTTAGCAGTCGTCTTGTCTTCAGTTTCTCATGCTGCCACGCCAAAGTGGATGGCTGACAGATTGCTGCAGATAGATCAAAACGTCCACGATGCCGTGATTGATATTACCAACTATGTCACTCACGAACTCGGACACCCGTGCCACGCTTTCGACTACGACAAAATTATGCGACTTGGTGGCGAAATTATCGTCAAGACTGCCAGCAAAGGCAAGAAGTTCACAACACTTGATGGAGTAGAGTACATCACGCTGGGCGGTGAAGTGGTTTTTGAGAACCTTCAAGGCGAGATTATCGACTTTCCAGCCATCAAAGGCACCGCGAACACTGCCGTTAGTGCAACAACACAGAACATTCTCTTCTGGATAGAGTCTCTGCCTGCAGAAAAAGTACGCTTTGGTTCGATGAGTCATGCTATCCGTACAGTTGCGGCTCAGCTAAATGAAAAAAATGTGGACCCCACACTTGCTGAACTCGTCTTGTACCGGGCAGTTGAGTTATATGTAACGCTCTGTGGCGCAGAACAAGCCAGTGACGTACTCGATATTTTTACCGACAAACCACAGCCACAACCAGTTCATGTGCCGCTCAGTACCTTCAAACGCTACCTCGGCATCACCCTCCCTCCAGAGCAAATTACCGATATTCTCACCAAACTTGAGTGCCAGGTCACGTCACAAGACGACAGTATCTTGGTCACTCCGCCCACTTTCCGCCCTGATATTCAAATTCCGGCAGATGTTGTGGAAGAAATCGCCCGGATATACGGCTACCACACGCTCGAAAGCAAGCTCATGGATACCCCAATTCCCACCACGTATCCAGCAGGTGTAAACATCGCACTCGAAGAGCGAACAAAACGATTTTTAGCAGCACTCGGCTTGCAAGAGGTGTACACCTACTCACTGGTTAGTGAAGGTATTGCACTCCAGTCTGGTTTTTCGGTCTCTGAACACCTTGCTTTACAAAACCCGCTGACTGATGACAGAGTGTACTTGCGCAGAACACTCGCTCCATCACTACAAGAAGTCTGTAGCACCAATCCAACTCGCACCGGACTTTCGGTATTTGAGTTGGCTCACTTGTACCAACCGCGCACAGGAGAGCTGCCACAGCAAGACCTGCACCTCACTCTGTATCTGCAAAAACCATACCGTGAAGCGCGCGGGATTTTAGAAACGTATCTCAAACAAATTCTCTTTTTACCCACAGTGACCATCACGCCAGACAGTGACACGTCAGCTACCGTCGGCACGTTAGGCAACATCTCAGTGCAGCCAAGTGGCGCAGTGGTGATCGATCTCTTGTGGAGTGAAGTTGTGCGCCAAGCCCAGTCGCACCCCCACTACGAGCCACAGCTGAAGTACCCAGCAGTCACTGAAGACTTGACTATCACACTGCCAGCACGCACTCCAATCGGCAGTGTTCTTGAGTGTATTCAAAAAACTGACTCGCTGGTTCGCTCGGTGCACTTTGTTGAACAGTACCATGACAACGTGACGGTGCGCGTGAGCTATCAAGATGCCACACGGCCACTTTCTTCTGCAGATGTAGAACCAGTTCGTAAAAAAATTGTTGCCGAGTTAGCACATCAGTACTCGGGAAAGCTAGTCGGTGAACTTGCATGAAACGCCTCCAATCACTTGTTTTTTACTGCACACTTTTTCTCGTTCCCAGTAATCTGTTTAAGGTTTTTTACGAAAACTCTGCCTACGTGCATGGGATCTTTGTAGACTACCTCTTACCAAAGGCGTACCTCAGCGATCTGTTTATGGTGGTGTTTTGCGCACTCGTTCTCATTGAGTCACCCCGGCGTGTTTTCACTGTGTTTTCGTTCTTCAAGAAACACACCCTTATCACCCTTGCCCTAACAACACTTGTTGTCTATACCACTTTTTTTGTAAACCGACCACTTGCGGCTGGGGCATATCTGGCGCACGTGGGGCTCATACTGGCATTTTTTTCTGCTGCCGCTGCAGTTGGATTTAGAAAAAAGACCATGCAAAGTATGTTTGTTCTTGCAGCAGCAGTTCTCGCACAAATTCTTCTTGGGCTGTTTCAATACCAAACACAACATGAGCTGGTTGGCTACCTTTTGCTTGGTGAGCCACGGCTCTCTGCGCTCGGCGTATCGCACACAATTCAGGCTGGAGTAGAGCGGATTACGCCGTACGGCACTACCGCACATCCGAATGTCCTTGGCGGCTTTTTGGCGCTTGGCAGCCTCCTTCTCCTTACCCATGAATCAAAACGAACTGAACACTCAAAAGCGCGGATTTTTTGTCTGTCTCTTGTTGCACTGCTTGCCGGGGTTGTGCTCACTTTTACGGGGAGTCTCTCTGCAATTCTCGCGTATGCGACAGGTCTTTGCGTCTTATTTGTGTTTGTTCCAATCAAGCGTAAGCTGAGTGTGTCTCTGCCTCATTTTCTAGCACTTGTGGTTGTGACTTCTTGTTTGACAGCTCTTGCGCTGCAGATAGCCAGTGGCTACCTCCAGACAGACTCGGTTGAACGCCGAGTGCGGCTACAAGATGCGGCATTCGTCATGATCGTGCACAAACCGCTCTTTGGGGTTGGTGCAAACACCTTTACTGCTGAGCTTGAAAACTACGCCTACTCGCCAGAAATCGTTCGGTTTGTACAACCAGTGCACATGGTATTTCTACTCTTTGTATCTGAGACAGGCGCAGTTGGAGTCATACTACTTGGGGCCATCTTGAACACGCTCAAGTCATCACTTCGGTTTCATCCCGTCATACTGGCACTCATTCCCATTGCGGTACTCGATCACTACCTTATCAGTTTGCAAACTGGCTTGTTACTACTGGGTGTTGTCTTCTTTTTCACTCTTGAAGAGAAACCTACGGAGCGGGAGTTGGAGTAGGGGTTGGCGTTGGGGTTGGAGTAGGTGAAGGGGTTGGTGTTGGATCAGGCTTCTTCCAGTCTTGACCGCCAGTGCCAATCTTAACAGTGCCTGTTTGACTTTCTTTTCCAGACTTAGAACGTGCTTTGGCATACAGCTCATGTTGTCCTGGTGACAACTTGATGGTGCCTTTGTACTCATGAGAGTTCACTGTCTCACGCAGTGCACCATCAACATACAGCTCAATTTTTTCGATACCATCGCCAGCATCAGCAACTACTTCAACTTCTATTTCTTCCTTGTCGTACTTGCGCTCATTCTCTGGTTTGCGCAGCGACACAAAGACATCTGTTTGATCACCACAGTACTCAGTTGGGACTTTATAGATGCCATTTTCTTGCCCAGTAATCCAGGCGTTAATACCTTCTTGCCAGCGGTTAATACCATCTTTACTGACGGGGTCTTCTTCTTTCATGACCACAAACTCTTTCTCTTCGTAGTCACCGGCAGCGATTTTTGCGTCAGTGGCTTTTTTATTCTCACCTTTACACACTTTTATCTTTTGATGCACCAAGTCTGGCAGAGCGGGGAGCGTTCCTTTAATTACAAACTCAGTACGCTTCGGAAAGTCATCGTGTTCAGGATAGCCAGAAATTTGATCTACTGCGACTTCTTCAATACCCAGTGGCTTCACCCATGCAGGTGCAGCAAACTTTTTACTCTCAATGAGCGCCACCATGACATTCCGCCAAATTGGTGTGGCACCTGAAACACCAGAGGCGACACGCTTCATCGGACTATTATCGTTATTTCCCACCCAGGCAACGACGATAGCGTCTTGCGACCATCCCGCAGCCCAGTTATCTCTCTGATCATTGGTGGTACCAGTTTTTACAGCGATGTTTGGACTAATATTCAAAAGTGAACGGGTGCCAAATGCTCCAGAGCGTGCGTTGTTGTCAGAGAGTATGCTGTTAATGAGGAATGCTTCTTCAGGGCTCATCACTTCAGCACCTTTCACATTCTTTTCCTCGTAAACTACTTTTCCATTCCTGTCTTCCACTTTCAAGATTGAGACCGGCTCAACTCTCGTTCCACCATTCGCAAATGCACTGTAGGCAGTCACGGTGTCGATAAGGTGTACTTCTGCACCACCCAGCGTGACGGCAAGTCCAAAGCGTTTTTGATTTTCAGCTGAAGGGGCCAGTGTTGGAAAGCCCATGGCAGCAGCTTGCTCTAAAAAGTTTGGGACACCAACAATTGCCAGTGCTTTAACCGCAGGAATATTCAGAGAGCTACCTAAACTATTGCGTAGCGAAACTGGGCCTCTAAACTTGCCGTCATAGTTCTTCGGCTCGTAGGCTTTTTGATTAGCCATCTCCACAAATGTTGTGGGCACATCTGCCAAAATACTCGCTGGTGTGTAGCCATGTCTGAGCAACATAAGGTAGGTAACTGGCTTGATGGAAGAACCCGGCTGGCGAAGCCCCGTGACTGCTACATTAAACTGACCATCAATTTCTTTACTGTTATAGTCTTTACTACCCACCATGGCGATAATTTCACCAGTTTTAGGGTTCTCAACCATCACCGCACCGTTGGTAATATTTACGTCTTTTACTTTCTCAATCTCGTCGTAGACGATCTGCTGCGCCTTTTCTTGTACTTCAAGGTCAAGCGATGTTGTCACTTTAAGACCAGCAGTTTCGATAAGTTCTTCTCCAAAAAGATTTGAGAGCACGTCTTTTACATACATCACAAAGTGCGGGGCTTTCATGCTGGTACTAGCACTGGCAAACTGTACTTTGTCGAGATCACCCATAGCTTGCTCATACGCTAAATCGGTAAGGTAGCCATCTTCTTTCATCCGCCGCAGCACCCCTTTTGCCCGAACTTTCCATAAGAACTCACCAGTGTCATCTGTTCTTCCAGCAGTAGGTGAGTAGCGGGTTGGCGACTGAGGTAAACCAGCGAGGATCACTCCTTCAACCAGTGAAACGTCTTTAATTGGCTTATTAAAGTACACTTCAGAAGCAGTGCCAATTCCCCAGGCAGTTCCCCCATACGGAGCTTCATTTAAGTACATCTCTAGTATTTGATCTTTGGTGAAGGTCCGCTCAATCTGCAGCGACAGCACTAACTCTTTGAACTTGCGAATCACACTGCGTTCGTTGGTTAAGAATACATTTTTAACCAGCTGTTGCGTGAGGGTTGAGCCACCCACAACGCGTTGGCGCAAAAGTGCGTTATACGGAATACGGATAATTGTCAGGAGATCGAAACCATTGTGGTGATAAAAATCTTTATCCTCTGTAGCCACCGTTGCTTGTTTTACAAACTCCGGTACTTGATCGATGGTAATTGGCGTGCGGCGTTCTTGATCATACAAGTCATACAGCAGCGCACCATTACGGTCGTACAACTTGGTACTAAATCCTGAACGGCGGACAATTTCGCCTGGCTTTGGGAGCTGGCGGGCGTAGTAGGCAAATAGGCCAAAAAATGCCAGGACACCGAGTACTGAACAGGCCACTGCAGCAATGGCAGCATAGCGAACAAAAGTGATGAAGCGGAGTTTTCGTCGTGCCTGAGACAGTCGTTCAGGTGCCAGACGAGAGCGCACACCCGATTTTTTTCTCCAGGAGGAGAAGCGAGTGCGCAGATAGGAATAGACGGTATCAATAAGCGGCGTCTGCACGCCTCCATTGTACACGATAGTATCACTTTTTTACAAAAGTAAGATCTAGTGTAGAATACAAAGTATATGCAACCAGATACCATTCTCACCCGCGGTGTCGAAGCAGTCGTTCCGTCTGCAGAAACACTGTCTCAGCTCATGAAGACAAAAAAAATTCGTGTGTATCTGGGCATTGATCCAACTGGCTCACAACTCACCCTCGGTCACAGTGTGGTGCTGCGCAAGCTTCAACAATTTGCCGATGCCGGACACGACGTTATCCTGCTTATTGGTAACGGTACCGTGCGTATCGGCGACCCAACTGGCCGCGACAGCACCCGCCCACAACTCACCGATGCAGCCATCATCGAGAACTTCAAAACCTGGAAAGAGCAGGCAAGTACCGTGCTCGACTTCTCGAAGATTACCATCAAGTACAACGGCGACTGGCTCGATGCACTGACCTATACCGACATCATTAAGTTAATGGCACAGACAACGCTACAACAACTCACTGAGCGTGACATGTTTCAAGAGCGCATGAAGAACG
>CAYMVN010000061.1:0-6454 GCA_964394125.1 uncultured Pseudomonadales bacterium
CTCGACTGAGGGTTCGCGAGCTGAGTGTCAACACAGACACAAAAAAAGTTTTTTATGAAAAGACACCGATCGTGCTTTCTGCAAAAGAGTTTGCTATTCTAGAGTATCTACTCAGAAACAAAAATAAAGTTATCTCAAAGAACAAGATAGTTGAGCACGTTTGGGAGTATGATACAGATATCCTCCCTTCAACTGTAGAGGTGCACATCAAGAACCTCAGAGAGAAAATAGAAAAACCATTTAACGAAACATTTATACACACAGCGCGTGGCTTTGGGTATGAGGTTCAGGATACGGAGTAAGTATGTTTACCTCAGCACGAATAAAATTAACCCTTTGGTACATGCTGATCATTTTTTGCATCACCGCACTCTTTAGTGGCGCATTCTACCAAGCTTCAACCAGAGAAATAAATATGCTCATCCAACGACTTGAGCTCCGCGAGAGTCTCTCCGAGCAACGGAAACTTCCGCCCCCACTTCGCGCACATACGACACTCACCATTGGTGAGCTAGAAGAAGTAAAAGCCCGAGGACTGGTGTCTATCCTTATGTTTAACGGACTCGTCGTAATCCTTGCTGGTGCCGCAAGCTACTTTCTTGCCGGAATTACGCTTCGCCCCATTCAAGAAATGCTTGAAGAACAAAGTATTTTTATCTCAAATGCCTCACATGAACTGCGCACCCCTATTGCGGTGCTCCGGGCAGAACTCGAAACAGCACAACTTGAAAAAAAACTTACTGAGACTCAAGTACGCGAGCTTATCAGTAGCAACCTTGAAGAAGTGCTCCAGCTGCAAGAACTCTCTGACAAACTGTTACAGATAACGCAGCTGCAAGATGGCAGAAGATCACGGCACTCTGCCCCAACAGCACTCCAAGATATTCTCACTGCAGCTGTAGCAAAAATACAGCCGCTCGCGCGCAAGAAAAAGATTACCCTCACCGCAGCAACCAGCTCTACAGTTGTCTCAGCCAACAGCCACGAGTTAACGGAGTGTCTCATAATTATTCTAGAGAATGCAGTAAAGTATAGCCCCGAGAAAAGCCACATCACACTTACTACACACGAAGATGCAAAGCACGTCACGATTCAAGTTATTGATGCCGGGTGCGGTATCGACAAAAAAGATCTACCTCATATTTTCGAGCGGTTCTACAGAGCCGATGCTTCACGCTCACAAACACAGGGCTACGGCTTAGGTCTTTCAATCGCACAGAAAATTATTACTCAGCACAGCGGAACTCTCTCAGTAACAAGCACACTTGGAAGTGGAACAACGGTTACTATCAAACTGCCCGTAGCAAAATAACGCATATGAACAAAAAAATAACGCGTACTAAAATTGTGATATCTGTCATCATCTTGCTGGCAATTGGTTGGTTTGGGTGGTCAAAATTATTTTCAAGTACTACTGCAACACCAACGTATAAAACTGCCACAATAGAGAAAGGAACACTCGTTGTCTCAGTTGCCTCATCAGGGCAAGTAACGACTGCAAATAGTCGGGCGGCAGATACACAAGTTACGGGTGTTGTAAAACAGGTGTTCATAAAAGATGGGCAGACAGTTACAACTGGGAGTAAGCTTGTTGAACTTGAGCTCGATCAAGCTGCACAACAAAAATACACCCAAGCACTTGCCTCGTACCAATCTGCAAAGAACTCACTTGCTGCTGCACAAAGTAATCTCTACTCAACACAGAGTACGCTCTTTAGTACCTGGGATAGCTTCAAAACGCTCGCAGAAAGTGATACCTACAAAGATACAAGTTCAAGTACCCGCTCGCTACCTGAGTTCCATATTTCACAAAACAACTGGCTTGCAGCAGAAGCAACGTACAAAAATCAACAATCGGTTGTTGCTGCTGCACAGACGACACTTTCTAGCGCAGCGCAGTTACTCAGACAGTCGTCAGCTGTTGTCACCGCACCAATTTCAGGTGTTGTGTCAGGCTTCTCACTGCAAAAAGGTTCTGTGCTTGGCAGTGACACAACTACCGTCGCAAAAATTCTTACCACTGCTGTGCCTTCTCTCACCGTAAACCTCACCGAGATTGATGTGCCTAAGATTGCGCTAGAAAATAAAGTAAGCATCTCAATTGATGCACTCCCTGATAAAAAATATACGGGAAAAGTTGTCAGTATCGACAAAACAGGAGTCGTCAGCTCTGGTGTCACTTCATACCCAGCTGTCATACTCTTTGATACAGCAGCCCCTGAAGTATTCGCAAATATGTCTGCACAAGTAAGCATCATTACAGCGACGAAATCTGATGTACTGCTGGTTCCTGCCAGTGCAGTAAAGACGCAGAATGGCCAAGCAAGTGTGCAGATACTGAAAGGCACCAAGCCAGAAACTGTTTCTGTCACAACTGGGCTAGCTTCAGATACTACTATCGAAATACTTTCAGGACTAGCTGAAGGTGATACCGTTATTACCAGTACCACAACCGCTACTGCCACAAAAACGGCAACACAAACAACCTCACCATTCAGTGGTATTGGTGGCGGGATGAGAACACGTTAGTATGAAACCAATTATTACCATTGATTCTATTTCGAAGATCTACACTTCAGGTGAGGTACAGACTACGGCACTCGAGTCAGTTTCCTTCGCAATACAAAAAGGTGAGTTCGTGGCGATCATGGGTCCTTCTGGATCAGGAAAATCAACACTCATGCACATACTCGGAGCGCTGGATCTTCCCACCAGTGGTTCATACACCCTTGACGGCGAAGAGGTCTCACACTTAAGCGATGACGAGCTCTCAGATATTCGCAACAGAAAAATTGGTTTTATCTTTCAAGCGTTCAACTTGTTACCCCGAACTTCAGCCATGAAAAATGTCATGCTGCCGCTCGTGTATGCAGGTATTCCTGAAGCAGAACGACTCAGGAGAGCAAAAAAGTACTTAGAATTGGTCGGGCTCGGGCACCGACTTGAACACCACACCAATCAGTTGTCAGGTGGGCAACAACAACGGGTGGCGATTGCTCGTGGCTTAGCGATGAATCCCAGCATCTTACTTGCAGATGAGCCAACCGGTAACATCGCTTCAGCACAAGCTGAAGAAATTATGGAGATCTTCCAAAAACTACACTCAGAAGGGCACACAATCATTATGATTACCCATGAGCCAGACATTGCAGCATATGCAGAACGAGTACTTCATATTAAAGATGGAAAACTCGTTGCAGACACAAAAAATAAAAAACGAAAAAATGGCCATGCAGTATCTTGAAATTATTTTTGAAGCACTGAACACCTTAGCTGTTAATAAGCTCCGTACAGGTTTAGCGATGCTCGGGATTGTCATTGGCATCGGGAGCGTGATCGCGCTCATTTCTCTTGGACAGTCCACTCAGCAAGCGATTCAATCGCTTGGTTCTAACTTGCTCACAGTAAATCCCGGTGCACAACGATCTGGAGGTGTTCAAAGCGCTCCTGGAAGTACCCAAACACTCACGCTCGCAGATGCAGAGGCAATAAAAAATAATGCAGCACTCACTGCAGTCAAACTTGTTTCGCCAGAATATTCAGGCAGAGCTCAAGTAACGACGAGTAGTTCTAACACCAACACCAGAATCATTGGGGTTGTCCCAGAATATGCCAGTGTTCACACCGTGTCGGTGAGCTCTGGCAACTTTATTTCAGATGCTCAAGTTCGTAGTTTAGCAAAAGTTGCAGTTTTAGGGCCAACAACAGCCAGCACACTCTTTAGTGATGGAAGCAATCCGATTGGGCAAAGTATTCGGATTGCTTCGCAAGTATTTACTGTCATTGGAGTTACAACAGCAAAAGGTGGTACCGGATTTCAGAACCAAGATGACATAGTGTACGTGCCACTCGAAACAGCACAAAAGCAGTTATTTGGAGTAAACTACCTTACCTCAATTGCTCTGGAAGCTGAGACTGCAGCCGTCATGACAGATGCGCAAAACGAGGTGGGCTATTTTTTACTCGAACGACACAAGTTGAAAGATCCATCACTTGCCGACTTTTCAATCTTCTCACAACAGGATATTCTTAATACGGTGAATAGTACGACAGGCACCTTCACCGCGCTCCTTTCTGGTGTAGCGGCAATCTCCCTACTGGTTGGAGGAATTGGTATTATGAACATCATGTTGGTGACAGTCACCGAACGCACTCGTGAAATTGGTTTGAGAAAAGCACTGGGAGCAAAAAAGAAGATCATTATCACTCAGTTTCTTATCGAGTCTGTGATTCTTACCTTTACTGGAGGCTTATTAGGGATACTGCTTGGCATACTTATTTCCTACGGCTTCACGTTCTTTCTTTCTACTGCATTTGTACTTTCTCTGAACTCTATTTTGCTTGCCTTTGCTGTCTCAAGTGCCATAGGTGTTATATTTGGCTGGTACCCGGCACAACGAGCTGCAAACTTACAACCCATTGAAGCACTTCGCTACGAATAACTATGAAAAAGCTAACACAACGACGCACCGCACTTTTGTTTATCTGCATTGGGGTTGTGCTACTAGCTATGGTGCTCTTTATTACTTTCCGGATGACACAAAAGGAACACTTTTCTGGGCCACTCAGAGTACGGCAGACCGATGTTTCAACTATACAACCGTGGATGACACTGGGCTATGTCTCCAAAGTATATGGAGTTCCGCTCCCGGAACTTGAGAAAAAGCTCGATCTCCCTTTTGGCACCGACGCACGAGCAAGTATTACTAAACTTGCTGCAGAAAAAAATGAAACACCCGATGACTTTATACAAAAGATACGAACGAGCGTGAGCACATTTCAGCAGGCACACCCAGCACCACCGAAGTAAATATGGATCAACTTTTAAGCATCCTACTCACCCTACTTTTGAACTACGGCTATCCCGTTGTCACCGGTCTGATTATTCTTTCCTATGTCGGTGTACCCATCCCACTGAATGCAGTGATTTTAGCAGCAGGCGCATTCTCAGCTGCAGGAGTTTTTAGACTCGAAGTACTGATTCCACTTGTTCTGCTTGGTGCTGTCACTGGTGATACTATCGGCTATGCGATTGGGAAAAAATTTGGAGCAGTGATCGCCTCAGGCGCACTGCATGCTGTTGGGCTCACAACTGCACGGCTGAACAGTACGGCTCTGTTTCTCAACCACTTTGGAGCAGCGTCAGTATTTTTTACTCGCTGGCTGTTTACTCCTATTGGCATTCCCGTTAATATTTTGGTAGGCAGTACTGGTACTATTTCTTTCAGAGTATTTTTTCTCAGTGCGGTTGCAGGCGAAGCACTCTGGGCAACACTGTACATCGGCAGTGGCTACTACTTAGGCGCGAACTGGGTACTTATTTTAGATTATCTCTCAAATTTTTCGTCACTACTCACCGGAGCTGCACTGTCACTTGCGCTGATTTATTTTGGCGTTACTCGGCTACAGAAGATTCGAGCTCGGGGTACATAATCTTCAAGAACTCGAAGGCAATTGGGCGCGACTTTCCAGAAAGAGGAAACGCATTCCAATCAAGACTCGGTGAGTCGTTAAGCTCAATGATGATGTACGAGTCTGCAGTCAGTGGACGCGTAATGTCGTCACACATGAAGTCGATACCCGCGAGCGACAAGCCAGGAATGTTCTGCATCACTGTATGAATAACCTCGTGCACGCTACTGTGGATCTCATCTGTTACATCTAGGGTGTCGCCACCGAGACTAATATTGAGCGGGCTGTGTTCACGAAGAAAGATGTGTTCATCTTTGTGTGGCACACTCTGCAGCGAGTATCCCTGAGCTTCAAGGAATGAAAGTATTGTAGCATCAACAGTAATGTTGCTGTAGCGTTCGATAGTATTTCGGATAGGGTCTGTATTCTTTTGGGCAACCAGCGCTTCGATTGTCGAGCTCCCATCACCGACTACATTTGCGGGAATACGTTTAATCACACTCAAGATTTTGTCTTTCGTGGCTAATACTCGGTACTCATCCCCAAAGAACATTGTTTCTACCAGGATGTGTACATCTTGCGAGCCATAAAAGTCTTTTATTTTTTCAATGGCTGCAAAATACTCTGTTTCGTTCTGAATACGGAGAAAGACATTGTCGCCATGCGCATCATTCACTGGTTTCAAGACCAAAGGCTTTTGAAGTTTTTCAAACACCTCAAGCAAGTACTCACGTGAGTCATCTCCAGTAATGAGGTACTCATCACTCACACTTACTCCAGCTTCAGCGAGCACATTCTTGGCGAACCGCTTATTTAAGCAGAGATAGTGCGCGAACTCTGTAGTTTCAGACGGAGTTTGCCCATGAAAGTACTTTGAAACACCACGATACGTGAGTTGAAAGAGATCAGTATAGGGAATCTTTCGCCACTCGATACCAACGCGCTCTGCTTCTGACAGTACTAAAATAGTACTACCACCGATCTTTTTAAGATTTCCGCTGCCCGAGACAGTCCTCCGTTTGGTAAACAAATGTTCCATCTC
>CAYMVN010000062.1:0-6268 GCA_964394125.1 uncultured Pseudomonadales bacterium
TCCATTCTCTGCTAGTTGTGCCTTTGCCATATCTGGATACACATTTGGAAGATCGATCTTGTTGATGACCACGACCACAGGAACAGCTGCATCTTTAATGTGGCGAATCGACTCAATTGTTTGAGGCTTCACACCATCATCAGCTGCAACAACTAACACCACAATATCGGTGAGTTGAGAGCCTCTCTGGCGCATTTTATTAAATGCAGCGTGACCAGGAGTATCAATAAAGGTGAGTTTTTCACCTTTGAACTCAACTTGATACGCACCGATGTGCTGAGTGATGCCACCTGCTTCACGCGCAGTTACCCGAGTCTTTCTGATGTAATCGAGGAGAGACGTTTTACCATGGTCTACGTGTCCCATGATGGTGATAACTGGTGGTCGTTTAATAAGTGCCATAGAGTGTATTTATGCTGCCTGTTGTAGTAATTTTTTTTGTAATCTGGTTGGTTCGTATGCGGCCATTTCAGCGTCAAAGGTAGCGACACGAGCGTCAAGTATTGAGGCCTGATCTTCAGAAAGTTCAAATGCGTGCCACTTGTCCTTAAAGCGTGATAAGTCAGCGAGTGTTGTTAACTTATGCTCAACAAGGAGTTGACGGGTGTCGGCTGTAATACCAGCAAAGGTGTCAATTTCATACTCTTCTTTTGGCGTTGCTGAAGTCTCTTGGCCACCAGCTGACTTTACCGTTAAGTGCATGTTCACGAGCTTGGCTGCTAAGCGGACGTTTTGTCCACCCCGACCCACGGCTAAACTCATTTGATCATCTGGAGCAGTGATGATTGCACTGCGTGTGCTCTCATCGAGAGTAACTGACAGGCTCTCTGCAGGTGCGAGTGAAGCACGAATTAAGGTTGCTAGATCATCACTGTATGGAATAATATCTAACTTCTCGTTGTTCAGTTCTCGAATAACTTCTTGTACCCGAACGCCACGTTGTCCAACACAGGCACCAACAGGGTCAACACTTTCTTGTGTTGATTTCACTGCCAGCTTGGTGCGAACACCAGCTTCACGAGCAATTAAGGCAATCTCGACAGCACCAGAAGCAACTTCAGGTACTTCGCGCTCAAATAACTTTGCGACTAACATCTTGTCGGCACGAGACACGATCACATTTTTACCCTTGTGTGTCTCACGAATTTCTTTAATTAACACACTAATACGGTTGTTCATGCGGTAGAACTCTCCACGCATCTGCTCTTCAGGTGGCATGTAGCCTTGACCACGACCGATATCGAGGATAACTGTTCGGCCATCCATGCGCAGAATCTGAGCAGAGATAACTTCACCTAGTTTTTCACTAAACTCTAAGATAACTTGATCTTTTTCTGACTCACGGATCTTTTGTAAGATCACTTGTTTAGCAGTTTGTGCTGCGATACGACCGAAACCTGCTGGGGTAACATCTTCACTCTTCTTTTCATTCCAGGAAATAGCTTCACCAGTTTCTTCATTTTTCTCGATAATTGGGGCTTTGAAGATTGCTGACTCGCCGCTCTCTTCATCAAGCGTTGCAAAGTAGTGCATGTCTTCTGGAAGTGGACCGAACTGTTTGCGGAATGCTGAGACCAAGGCAACTTTAATTGCTTCGATAATTGCTTCTACAGGAATTTTGCGCTCGTTAGCAATTTGGGTGAGTGCAGTAGCGAAGTCTGTGCGAACAACTTTTGTGTCTTTCATAAAGTCTTTTTTTAGTAGTATGTACTCAAGTTACAGTGTGTAATAAAAAAGGGCCCCAGTTATCCCCGTGCCCTTCCCTTTACAACAATACCGTTATTGTACACCAAAAAGAATAAATACTCAACTCAGGGTAGTGGGTGTTTGCGTGAGTAGACTTGACAATAGTCATTGTATTTGATATTATAGGACTATAACGCACACTTTGACACCCTGTTCAAAGATACGTTTTGATCATTAACAAGTGAAGAGATGAGAAGTACTCAAGAGGAGTGTTTTCCAAATGCGGAAAACTCGACCTCGAGTTTCGTTCTCTTGGAAAAGAGCGTATCTTCCGTAGCCGGTGGTACTTCGTATGGAGGTGAGTGCATACTCGCCACACGCGATGTACCACTGGCAACTGCCCGTGGAAAAAATTCTTTCTGTCTTTAGGAGACAAAATGAACACTACAAACACAACAGCAGCAGCAGCAACAGCAGCAGCAACTCCAATTCCTGAGAACTGGAGTGATGCTAAAGACACGGTCACCCGGCTTTCTAACGTGCTGGGTGCGTACGGGGTTGGAGTTGTAATAGACTTCGACCCAGAAAAGAACATTTTGATCCTGACCGATTCCTACGGTCAGAGACAGCTGGTCTTCACGGTCAGCGGAGTTGTTATACGCTAACCTTTCCATAAGGACACCCCTCTCCTCCCTTTGTGCGGCATCTTGCTGTGCGAGGGAGGAGAACCTCTTGAATACCGCTTATCTCTCACTTTCGCTACAAACTAGTACAGCACGAGCAACAACTCGTGCTTTTTGCGTAAAACAACCAGTTTACTCTCCGTCCCAACTCAACTAGTATTATAAAGTACCACACATGAACAAATAGAATGATTGAAGCTACACGGTCTAGTCAGCAAGAGAATCGGTCAGAGGGGCGAGAACCGTACCGCTGGAAAGACGGAGTTCACCGTGTGAGACGCCCTATTGACCAGTACTTACCAGATATACTTAAACAGCTCGACACTTCTCAGGTTTGTATCGTCCAGTCAGAAACGGGTACTGGCAAAACTTCAAGAATTATCCAAGCGATTCACAATGAACATCCTGATAAAGATATTTGGATGACCCAAACGCGTCGGGTGTCAACGCGCATGAACACAAAGTATATTCAAAAAGAGCTCGGGCAAGATGGCAACAAGAAGATCTCTTACTACCTGGAGAATGACCCAAATTCTGCACCCATGGATGCTTCCACTCGAATGAAGGTGCGCGTCACACGCACCCTGATCAACAAGATTATGCGTGACAGACGTCTTCCGGAGGGATACATCATTGTTGATGAGGCGCACGAGCGGAGTATCGATATCGACATCTTGCTGGCACTCATCAAACACTACCTCCCGTGCTCACCCAAGACAAAAATTGTGGTCACATCTGCAACCATCGACACTAAAAAATTTGCAGCCGACTTTAACACCCCCGAGCCCATCACTGCACGAAACAACCAGCTCTCACACGTCGAAGTCTTGCCGTACACACTCTCCCAATATGAGCACCATAGTGATGGGGCTACCACAGCTGCATGCAAGGTACTTGAAAAATTCAATGCAAAAGCGCTCACCCTGCCTGGAAAGACAAAAGAGAGCCAGCGAATTACTGCCACAGGGGGCACAGTACTGGTCTTACTTCCTGGCAAGGCAGACATTACACACACTATAGCAGAAATTAAGAAGTATGCGGATTCTCAGGGCATTAAAAATTACGAAACGCTACAATGTCACTCAGAAATATCCGATGAAGAGCAGCAGCCTGTTGAGCTCCCTGTACCAGCCGGAACAATTCGGTTTGTCTGTGCTACTGAGGTGCTCCGTTCTTCAGTTACGGCACCCAGTGTCATTGGTGTGATCGACTCACTCCAGATTAAGCGGTACTCCGTTGATGCAGCTGGGATATCGCACTTAGGCAAGATCGCTGTTTCAGGCGCTGAAGCAGATCAAGGTAAGGGTCGGGCAGGCAGACAAGAAGAGTTCGGTGGTTTCTACATCCCAATTTGCTCTGCAGATACACGTGGTAATCTTGACTATCATAAGCTCATCGATAAAGGATCCTCGTCCTACTGGCCAGTACCAGCGATACTGCGTGAGCCTCTCACGAGTACTGTCTTGCAGCTGGCTAAGATTGGGCTTTCACTCAGAAAAAACCCAAAGCCAGATTCTCCCCTCGTACCACTCAAGATGCTTGATGATCCACAGCAAAATAAAGTAGAAACTGCGGTCAGAAAGCTACAAGAGCTGAAGCTTCTCAATAGCGATGAAACAATTACTGATCTTGGGTCTGAGGTTGTAGAACTGCACGGTGAGCCTGAACAAGTACTGACGTACTACGCAGCAGAAAAGTTACACGTTCGTCCTCAGCTTGCATTTATGAATGCACTCTCAGAGGTCGAGTCGATCAACAATGTTCCTGGTAGGAACGCAGAACGGCCTGATCTGCTTGAGGTGAAGCAGTCAGTCTTGCTGAGTATTTTTGGTACGTTACCTGAAACAATCAGTCAGTGGGCGAAGCAGACAAGCCCTGGTATGTATCAAGTTAATTTTAAGTCACCGGAGCTGCCGTCTAAAATCGGTAGCTGTGGGCTACAGGAAATCGCCAAAATATATTGGCTTGAATTTGCAAACGGTACCCAGTCTGATTTCTACGCATCACTTGCTGCGTATCGTGATCTACGAGAGTACAGACAGTCTCTGTATACGCTAAAGCTCACCTTTAGCGAACGGAAAAAGAAAGAAGCCAATTGGTGCAGAACACGATTCCTCAACCCCAAAAAGATTGAGCTCTTAGAGCAGCACCTGAGAACTATTGGTGAAGAGCTTAACATGAATGTCTATAAGGATGTGCTTTCTTCTTCTTTCAAACCTCAGGAAGAGTCTCATGCCATAACGCTGGCGCTCCTGACGGGGTTGAAAGAAAAAATTCTCATCCGTCAAGATGACGAGTATAGAGGTAAACTTGGCGGTGGTATTAGTGTCGATAACGGTTCAGCGTGCAACTATGATTCACGGATAATCGTCACCAGTAACGTGGGAAGAGTACCACTGCCAGGTGGAAAAGAGCTACGGAAAACTGGTCTCACAACAGCAGTCACCCCTGAGCAACTTATGAGACAGTTCCCCGAACTATGCTCCTCTGCGATACCAGAATATACGCATGTTATTACATACGGGAAGGTCACCGGAAAAAAAACATTCATCTTTGATAATGTGATCGTCAGTGAAGAGCGCGTTACGATTACTGGAAAACAAGCAGCTAAAAAGATTGCAGAGACTCTCGCAGCTGAGGAAGGTCACTTCTCTGTTATTGATACAAATGCACCATTGCTTTCGCGAGTACAGCAACTCTTACTCAGAGATTACCAAGCCGCTGGCGAAGATGCCTATGGGCGCTTTAAGTCACGGTTAACTGAGTGGTACAGCAAGCAACTGGGAGAGACAGATACGTTTGAGACTATACCGGTTGCAGACTTAACACTCACGCCTGAAATACTGAGTGAGCTACTGCAACAAGACTACGCTGCCTATGAAGCTGCTGTGCTGCGGAACTTTCCTGACTCAATCATGCTGAACGCTGTAGAGTGTCCGCTGACCTATAAGAAGCTGTGGACCGGAGGGGAGCGGCTTGTAATTATATCCATGCCCCATGCAGTGTTCAAAAAGATAGACCCTCGTTCACTGCAGTTGCCCAGTGGGTTTACCCCCCAAATAAAGCTGAGTGACTCGTACATGAAAGACTACTTTGTTGATACTGAGATTACACCAGCTGCACTATTGCAGCTTACCGCTGCTGCAGAAGAGAATCGCTTAGGGGCATCATTTAAAATATTTTACGCACTTAGTGAGAACATACCGTTTGAGAAAGAGTATCCATACACCACACCTCTGTTACCACTTCCAGAACCAAAAGTGTACGACACAGAAACGAGAGCACTAGCATATCCATACTTTCAAGAGCAGAGTGGGCGCTGGACACTCCGCTGGCGGCAAGAGGAAGATGATGCAGCTAGAGCTAATGCAAAGGCGCAAATGGTATGGACGTCGTTTTATGGAAGAGACTATGAGCGAGAAAACCTTGCTGAGCTTACAAGCAATGCACAAGAGCTGCACAGCTCTACAATAGCGCTCTATCACGAGATCTCAGCAGATGATGCTCAGTTGTACGCTTCAGTAAAAAATCCGGCAGATGGGAATGTGGTTAAAGGCATATGGAAAAAAGATCTCACAGATGCCTCAAGACATATTGCCAATAATCAGCCACTAGCTGCACAAGAGCTGCTCACCAACCTTATTGCAGAACTAACACGAATCAAGGCTGCTCTCCCCGGGCTCCGTGCTGCCAAAGAGCAAAAAGCAAAAGCAGAAGCACAGCTCTCACGGGAACTGCCTACCCCGCCCGAAGGTGTCGCCTACTGCTACTTGTACCGATCTACCAACGGACAGATGTTCGTGACTTCACTTGATGTGCCAGGAAAACCAAGCCCCAAACCAATCACTGGACCGAGCGGAAAAGTGAGTGAGATACCTGAAGATTTAGAGATGAAGCTT
>CAYMVN010000063.1:0-6155 GCA_964394125.1 uncultured Pseudomonadales bacterium
GAATCTACTTCGGGAAAGTGACCACTCAGTGTTACTCCTGATTTGGTATCTGTGATATACAGAATTGAACACGGATCAGCCCCTGTATTTAAAATAGCGCGACTCCCATCTGTTAGTGCATAGGTTGCCATCGCTATCTCAATACGATCACTCTCGTTTTGGGTAAGTTCTTCAAAACGGGACTCGTCAACTTCAACAACCGCTACTTTGGCAAAGGGATGTTTCTCGGTATTTGTTTGAATATCAACGTTTAGCATGATACTATTCTATATCATTAATCCATGATTAAAAATTTAGAAAGAATAGCTGCCGATTATTCACGAATGTGGGCTGAATCGAAAGATCAGCTGCGTAGGGGAGATATCGAACCAGATCCTGTTCCAGATAACTCAAGTAAAAGATGGGGGGTGAGTGTTGTCATTCGCCCAACAGAACCAGTTGTAACACAGCTGCTAGTTGCTGCAAATACAGTGAGGACTTTTGCCGGAGAGAATCAAGTTATCTATGGGAAAGAAAATCTCCATACCACGCTTTGTTCTCTAGAGTTTCAACGACTGGAGGTTACTGCGAATGATCCAAAGGTACGGGCGTATGAGGCGGTTCTAAAGTCTGTTGCTGCGCGGTTCAAAGCAATAAGTATTCAGTATAAAGGAATTACGGCAAACAGGTCGGGGGTGATGGCTCAGGGCTGGCCTCTTGAAGACAAACTGCAAGAAATACGTGAAGCTTTTCACACAGAGCTTGAAAAAAGAGGCTTGCTGGGAGGCCCTGAAGAATCAAGTATACGGCAAACTGCACATGCCAGTTTGGCAGTATTCACAAAGCCGCTAGAGAATCCACACGGGTTAGTAGATTTCATAGCGCAAAATAGAGAGACTGACTTTGGAACATGCACACTTGATACTATTGAACTGGTGAGGTACCGAAGAACAGAAAGTGCCGTGGGGTTAGAAGTGTTTGCTAAAAGTAGGTTAATCAATATTTAGAATTTTACTTCTCCACAACAATCGTTCTATTTGTAAAAATTTTTTTAAACACTGTGGCTGGAATAAAAGTATCTTGCTGATAGTTCTCAAGTCCTCTCGGATCATGAACAACTATACCTACAACGTGTTTTTTTACCATACGAACGCCTGTTGCAAGCAATAAATGCCCGGTTACCGTTCCACCAGCTTTAAGCCTGAATGAGCCATCTTCTGCGATACTGCGTCTGCCAGGGACTGAAACGGATAGAATGACAAGCTTGTCATTGAGAATGTCAGTGGCAACTGACTCTATCGTTTGCCATTTTCTAGTTTGTGCCATAACGCCATACTTTTTAAGTAGTGAAACCAACGAGTGATGGAACCAACCTTTATCGACAAACGTGTTGCCTTCGTACAAAATATATCCACCAAGTTCAATTCCTTCTCTTGTTAGATCCATGATTGATCTATCGTTTGCTTTTCCGCGAACCTCTAAAATCATTTTTACACAAGCAATGCCACAATTTCTCCACGCCCAGAATGAAAATTCGTCAGCATCCTTTGCTCCAAACTCTGCACTGTGTTGTTTGTTATCGAGCCTTGACTCAAGTGTTAGAGATTGAGGATAAATACCAATGAACTGAGAAATATATCTTGGTTTATTTTTTACAAAATACTCGCCAGATTTCTGAGGAAGATACACTGTATGTTGTATTGAAGCGAGTCGCGTGATGAGTGAATAGATGAATGACTTCATTTTTTATTTCTCAAGCAGCACATCTCCAGCTGCTGAAATGAACTTCCATGAAACACTGCCTGGGAGCACTTGGAAACTGACAAAGCCGTAGGTGCTACTCGCAAAAACTCCCGGGTAAGGTGACTGCGCTGCCCGTAGTGAAGCACCGCCCGTTCCAACAACGAGGAGTTCAACTGAACAGCCTTCGGGCTTACCCACGTACTCAAAGAGGTGTGCGTGTCCACTGACATAGTAATCAGCCCCCGTACACACAATCTTACTGAGCTCATCCTTCCCGTACCAATTCTCACCAAACTTAGTAACTTCATATGTTTCGAGTGGGCGGTGCCCAATCACTACCTTCTTTTTTCCACCATATTCCGTCAGCTGCAGTTGTAGCCAAGTTTTTTGTGTTTCATCAAATTGCTCGGTATCGATGACGATAAAGACAACGGAAGGATACTCCTGTGTGTAGTACCTGCTAGGAAACTTCCACTGCTTACTCTCGCTGGCATACTGCACATAACACTCTTTGCATCCCAAGTAGTCATGATTGCCATATGCGATGTAGAAGGGAATTGGCACGTTCTGATAGACGTCTGCAAACTTTGTCTTGAATTGTGCATCTTGAATGGATGAGACACCTTTGTCGTAAATGACATCGCCGGCAATGAAGGCTGCCTGGCAGTGTCCGTCTGATTTACAGTACTGGTGCATCTGTTCTGCAACTGAGTACTGTCCTTCTAAGCCAGTCCCCGTATCTCCTACCAGTAAAAATGTTTGCGCTACTGGTTCTGCCGTCGGAGATGGGCTCGAGAATGTAACCTGAGATTGTCCTGTTGTACGCAAGAAGAGCACCCACAGTGTGCTACACATCCCAACAAGTAATACCAGAGAAATGAGCAGTCCATTTACTCGATTCATTGTAGTTGGCATATGGTAGTAGTATACCGTATGCACTGAGTATTTTTGACCGAAACTTGACAAGTCCTATAATATGTATTATTATAGGATGTTTAGTGTTCGTTGACTCACAAGGTTAACGAGTGGTGGCTGAGCGCTTTCAGTTCAATTGCGAACTAGAGAGGGTGAATGCCGCCAGCTAAAAACGAACAATGCACCTTAACAACTGTATCCTAGAGTAGTAGTTGCTCTCTTGCGAAGCTGCATAGTGGTTACTTGGTTTTATCCGAGCAGCCAGTATGCACTTCGTAAGAGGTGCCGGTCTTTTGTCCTTATAACGGCCAGTGATGGCGCCAGTATAAGTCAACATAACAAAAGATCAGAAAAAACGTACGCTCTAGGTTCCAAGAGCCGAGAATGCCTCTGGCACGTATCGAGAAAGTCAAAAGGACCCTGGGAAGCAACAAGCTGCCCAAAACTTAAAAAATCGCGTGTATCCTGCGAGAGTGGATACGATAGCAACTCTGTGATCTCCTAGGTGTGCTAGGAGGGAGAGTCTGCTGCCCCGTCGCCAACTGGTAGCTGGCGAAAGATATGGGGATTTTTTAGAGGAGGTCTACCATGACAATCCCAACAACAATAACTTTCAATGGGAGAAATGTCCGCTTCAGCAATGGAGCACCGTTCTATCCAGGGGAGACCGTCCTCTCGGGGATGGGTTACCTGAGGCTGGTGAAGAAGGGAAGTGAATTTCTGGTCCGCCGCTTCAGCGGCGGGGGAAAGTGGGCATATGACTGTCAACTTGAGCAGCCAGGACAATACAACTTCGGCCCAACATATGGGCACCGGGTGATTCAGCCCAATGAGGAGAAGGACCCAAATAAAAGGGTCCTGAGAGTCTTTGAGATCTCCGTCTCACGCCTACGGGTGTGTGACGAGCTCTCAGTGCTAGACGTCACCCCGTATAAGCGGGTGGTATCTGGTAAAAATTGTTTGGTTTGCATGCAGGCTAGGACAGTAGACCGATGGATCTACTACTACGTCCAGAAAGTCTTTGTCAACAAAGCATGCAACTCCTCTGAGTTGCATGCGGCAATAAACGAGGCTCTTAATAAGTGAAATCACGACCTGGACAAAATCGTTAACCGAATCGTTATCTTTTTGTTCAGGTCGAACAGCATTCGTTCGTTTTTTATCATAGCGGAGGGCTGAGGATTGTGTGTAAACACTACCCTCAGTCCCTCCGCTTTTTTTTGCTACTTCCGCTCAAACACAGCAAATCTTATTTTGTGATCAAACGTATCAGTCGCAACTAGTTTTTTACTGCCAAATTGTTCGATCTCCCAGGTAGACCACTGCTCCCAGTTAAAGTCAGGTACTTCTAGTACGTACAAAAGCTGGTCTGCAGTTTGATTCTCGGTTGTATCAACTACGGTGTAGCCGCGATTTCTGAGGAGAAAACGGTAGTCATCTGCCTGCGGAACTTGAGTGTCTGCCGACAGTGCAGCAACAACGGCAATTTTTTTATCATACGAAAGCAGGTGCTTTTCTTTCAAGTAATCAGCAGTTGCTTCTACTTGGGCGATGGTTCGAGTGGCTTTCTGTGGTGGATGCAGCAGCGGCGATCGTGCTAAAAAGAGCACCGCGATGCCCACCAGTACTAGTGTGGTTACTTTCTGACGCATGAACATGACCACAATCGTAAAGATCGCAAGTACTGCATACGCGAAGAGATATCTCCACAGAACATTTTGAAAAAAAAGCACAAAGCCAAAGAGCGCGAGTGTGGTGTAGAGCCATGCCAGTATGAACTTTATTTTTGTTTGTTTCATTTGAAAGCTAGCGATACCCATACAGATAACCAGTGGGAGTAGTGAAAAACCAATCAGTGAGCCTATCTGCCGAGCATTCTCTAGACCAAACTGTATGAAAATGCCGTTTGAGGAGGGTTTACTGAGAAAACTGCGAATGATGTACCCTTTGGTTATTGCTTCAAAGGCGATCAGCGGTGCTAGCGGTAGTGTGGCGGCAACGCCTCCCAGCACTGCATCTTTCCAAGTATGACCGCGATTCCACCAGCGAATCAGTAAGAAAAAAGGCAGGATACCAGCGGCAGGATGCAGTGCAACCGCACAGCCTGCTGCAAAACAAGCAAGAATAAAAGAAGAGTCAAACCAAAGTGCCGTTATTGAAATGAGCACAAAATATATATAGCTAAAACCGTTTCCCGGATGCAGGATGTTCTCAGTTATAACAGGCGACAGGCTGAGCGCAAGCACGCCAATAACTCCCACAAAACGGTGTTTTTTAACTGCATACAAGCCAAAGTAACCCACAGCAAGTAACCCCAGCACCAAGTTAAACCACACCATGCTTGCTACTTTCCCGCCTGAAAGTGCTATCGCGGGGTAGAAAAGATAGTAGTAGGCAGAACTGGCATGCAGCCCTGGGCCAAGCCAAGGCCCAAGCCACACAACAGTGCCAAGTTGAATAGTAGAAATTTCCTTGAGGTCTCTGGCAAGATCGGTATCAAATGAAACTGAATCTATGCCACTGCTGCGCCAGACAAAACTTAAAAAGATAAGACTTGCAGTCAAGAGGAGCCACGGCAGGAGTATATGAAGCTGTTTGCGGAAGTGTTTCATGTGTAAGAACTAGTATACTGTTACTACTTGGAAAGTGTAATAATAGACAATAGAAGTGAGAGTTATGGGTATAGATACTGCAAGTCCTGGCGAATCGGTGTCGTACGTATCGGCAAGTGAGCTTGAGCCAGCACTCTTAAAGCGGCCTGAAACACATGAAGATCTTATTGCAACTACAGAAGCACTCAAGAAGTTTTCTTTGTTCGCACGTGCAATACTCGCTAAAGTAGAAGATCACAACATTCCGGTGTCTCTGACGAGTAATGATATAAGTCATGTGAGCAAAAGTCTTTACTCTGTTCTACACAAAAATACGGAGTGGGCAAATGCCATTGCTGTTCGTCATGGCGCAACAGTCTTTGAGATACTGCATGAGTATGTGCATGCCGTTCCACTTACTGAACTGCCACAAGTATTGCAGAACGTAGTTGTACCTTCATTAAATTTACAAGAGAGTGACGAGAGTGTCTCAGAAAGACTACTTGAAATTGCTTTTTTTGATGAGGCAATCTCAAGAGCAGCTGAACTAGAATTGATAGAAGAATTTAAGCAGGTTGGTATCAACTATGTGTATGATCCACCAGAAGTGACGAAAGAGTATCAAGAAAATGGAATTGCAGGAATCGCAAAAAGACACAAAGAATTTTTTCCTCAATATACTCAGCAATATGCTGATCTAGCAAAAAGTGCCACAAAATCATTAAGAACCCCAGGTGCTTCGCTACTAAATATCCCGTGGGGAGAAGTGCTCGAAAGCACTGGAATAAAAATAGAAGGTAGATCACCTGACAGCTTACAAATAGAATTAACTCCTGGAGCTATCGATATAGAAAAAAGCATCACTGCTGTAACAGCTCTGTTACAGGAAAAAATGAAAAAGCTTTTTGTTGGTGAACAGTTAGAAAC
>CAYMVN010000064.1:0-3336 GCA_964394125.1 uncultured Pseudomonadales bacterium
GAAACGATGCTGAAACCCAGTCCTGGTCTCAGATCAATTGCATTGTCACCATTTTGCGCGTCATACTTCCACTGCTCGCCAGCAGGGACCTTCTCAAGACGGGTCCAGGAATAAATCTCTGGATTGGTCCCCTCTTGATACCCAAAGAACTTCACAGTGGCCTCTACATACTGTGTTTCTCCGGGCTTTTGCAGCCCATCGAACCACTGAATGTAGATGTCATTTTCTACCACAGTGCGGTAGGGTTCTGACATCACACCAGAGGCCTCAACTTCGCTGGCAGCGGCTGCCATTTCGGCTGTCACAAGACCAACGGTGATTCCGTTGGTCTGACTGACCGCTTCTCCTATTTCCCCGGGAAGGAAAAGCTCTGTTAGGCTGATGCCTCCCGAAAAGTGGATGTACGCAATGGTGTCTGTCACCATTGGTCCCTTGGTCGTGAGCTGAATCGTAAGCAGGCTGTAGCTGCCTGTGTATAGCTCACTCGGGCTGAGTGATGTCCCTATTGCAACATCATAGGGGGCTAGGCCTTCCCACGACGTTTCAAATGTCCCGCCACCGAAGCTACCATCGGCAGCTTTCGCTGCCACATCCACCTGGGCCGTTGCTAGCCCAGTGTAGGCCTGGTAGAACGGGACAAGTAATGTTACCACTTGTCCGGGGCTTACAAGCCCAGTTGAGTAGAGAATTGTTGATTGACGTGTTGACGTCTGTCCTTTACTTTCTACGAGCACTTGTGTGCTAGTCACAGAAGTGCCCCAAGCATACTCCAGGTCGATTAGACCTGAGAGTGTCACAGGGACACTACTTGTGTTTGTTACGACTACAGTCAATTGACTGTTAGTTGTGAACAAAACATTACCCCCACCTGGCTTTTCAAGCCGGACATCAATGGTGGGAACCGCCACCTTCTGAACACCCTCAGCAGCTTGCGCTGCAGGAGTGAGTGAAAAAACAACCATGGCACCAAAAATCAGTGCCATGAACAACATTGCCAGCATTCTTACGCTTTTCATCTTTTTTCCCCTTTGGAAAACAAAAAAAAATAAAATTTCCGTCCACCGCACCCGTTGTGCGGTTGGTACGTCTTCCCACATTTGATGGGAAGTTTTTGGCTGCATACGGCCAAAAACATCCCATCAAATTGGAAATGCTCTTCTCAGTCTGTTAATGTGCTGTAGGGTGTGTTCACTGACAAGCTCAGCATTTGAGCGCAGTAAAGCACACCACATACGTCCTATATTATAACATACATAACAGATATGTATAGATAGTGCTTGTTAGCGCAGGGATTTTATCTCAAAAGTTGTATCGTCATGATCGCAGCGGATCTCGAGTTCATCTCTGGTAAAGTCGTAGGAACGGAAGCCTGTGAAGCGCTCGTGTGAGCGGTACTCACCAGTCAGCTCTCGAGGGTACTTCAGCTCGAACTCTTCGGTCACGTACTCTCTATGATTGTGTTTTATAACAAACTTTTCGAAGCCCACACGTAGCGGAGAGATCGTAACCTCACACGTCCACATTCTGCCAATTCTTAATTTCAGTACCTGCTCGGTTCTCTCAAGCACGGTGAAGTCGTACGCATGTTCCGCGTACACTTTACTGTGACGCTTCTCGATAATTTCAGTATAGAACGTGTAGCGGTTTTCTTTGGGGTGCTTTAGAAAGTATAAAAAAACAGCAAGTACAGCAAAGGTGTGTGGTCTCATACGGCTGTATTATACCGCATGTTCGGTACGTGCAAGCTTCAGTGCGCCGTACATCGGTGGTTTTTCAGGAAATACACAGGTCAGCTGTTGGAACTGTGTTCGTAACTCACGAGTAAGGCCCTCTTTAACGTGAGGAATATTCAAGACAGATCCTGCTAAAACGAGATCAGTTGTCGTTGTTTCCAGATGCAGTTTTGTGAGTGCGGTTGCGGCTAAGAGCACCAGTTCTGCTTGCGCCCACTTGAAGATCTGCACCGCGGCATCATCGTGTGCGTCATAGGCGCGACTACACAACTGAGCTAGTTCAGCGACCTCGATTTTACTCAGTGGCGGGTTGTACACTTCATTCTTAACATGCTCGATACTCTGAATACCAAAGTGCTCACACACGAGCTGTTCTAGCACCGTTTTACTGCGCCGACCGTCGTAACTCTTCACGGCTTCGCGCAGCACATGTCTGCCAATATCATACCCGGAGCCTTGATCGGTGAGTAAAAAGTCCATGCCGCCTGTGCGGGCAGTTTCGCCAGCAGCATTTTTACCAAAACAAATAGAACCAGTGCCGGAAATGAGAATTACCGCGTTCGCGTTGTCAGTTCCATTTGCGAGCGCGATCATACTATCGTTCATGAGTGTCAGCCGTGTGCCGCCAAATAGTTTTATGATCTCAAGAAATGTTCGGTGTGCAAGCTCAAACTCTTGTTCAGTATCGAGCCCCGCAAGTCCCATTACCACTGCTGTAAGCTCACGTTCTGCAGGAGCCTTTTCAAGCGCCTGACGGATAGCTTCTTTTAAGTTGAAGCTTGCCGCACCCACTGAAGTTGACGTTAAGTTTGTCGGGCCAGAAGAACCAGAACCGAACTCGGTACCGTGCTCATCAGTGCAGAGCACATCGGTTTTTGTACCACCACCATCAATGCCTAAAAATAATTTTGTCATAGATTTTTCAACTATACACCTATAACGTATGCATGGCACGAGCGCCTTGAGTAAGCTCGTTTGCAATCGCTGCTTTTCTATCAAGATACAAGAGAACTGTTTCAATGTACACGGCATGACTCCACACCAGCGGGGTAGCAGAGAGTGACTCACCGGTGTAGGGGTCGAGCTGCTCTGGAAGCACTCCAGATTGATACTGATGCTGTTGCACCCAGGCAAGGATATCTTCAGCGTAGGCAAAGTCAGCGTCAGTTACTTGCTCTTGCATCAGCCGCCGCTCAACTTCCCAGAGTGTGGTAATGATCCACGGATTTGAGAGATCCTTTGCTTTGAAGTAGGCATCACGCTCGTAGCGAATCACCCCACCGGTTGGGCCAGGATTCTGTAGTCTCACTTGCACTTGTCGTAAGGTCTTCACAAAAAGTGGGTGATCTTGTGGCAACATTTGGAAGTACCACAAACCAAAGAGAGAACTGGCGTCAATCTGTTCGTGTTGGGTCACTTTCCCATCCGAAAGTGTCACGGTGCGCACAAATGCATCGAGGTTTTTACTAAATAAGTGATCGATAGCAGCCTGTTTTATGCCCTCAGCAGCTTGGAGATACTCACGCATGTGGTTTCGTTTGTCTAAGACTTCAGAAAAACGTGCGGCAGCTTGCAACCCAGCGTACACGGCAGCACAAGTGTA
>CAYMVN010000064.1:3346-5164 GCA_964394125.1 uncultured Pseudomonadales bacterium
CACCGAACTGCTCTTCCCATAAATCATAGGATGGCAGCGGCAGACCTGTTTCGAGATCACGGAAGTTAACGAGGAACTGGGCGATTTTTTCAATGAGTGGCTTGTAGAGTTCTTCGATAAACTCAAGATCTTTTGACGCTTCGTAGTACTTCCATAGCGCAACTAAGACACTTGCGCTCTCGTCCTCTTGAATGGGTAACTGCAAAATTTTGTCTTTGAGCCACTCGCGCTGAGTGGTTGTTGAGTGCCACGTTGAGCCCAAGCTTTCATCAGGACGGAAGCGATGGTGTAAGTAACCATCCGGGTGCAGCACATCTTTGCAGAACGTAAAAAATGGTTTAGTAATCTCTTCATATCCCGCGGTACAGAGCGTGCTGATAATAAACGCTGCATCACGCGGCCACATGTACGAGTAGTCATCTTTCCCGTACTCGATCATTGCGCTATCGGCAGAAGCAATCACACTGCCATGGGCATCCATGTGACAGCGAAGAATAAAGAGTGAGGTGCTGAATAGTTTCTGCTCGGCATCCGGAAGCGAGTCGAGTGCAAATGACTTTGTCGTTAACCACGCATGCCAGTAACTTTCTGTAGAGTGAATAACCGCTTCTGGCGTCTTCGAGTGTATCAAGGCATCAAGCGCAAAGGCACTTTCAAGAGACTTACCTGCAGCAATCCAGTAGAATAATCGGGACTTTGCTTTTGCCCCAACGGTACAGCAAAAGCGCACAACAGAGTCAACGGAGCCATGCTCAACAGCATTTTTTGAGAGCTCGCCATCTTCAGCATCTCTGTATACACCTTCTTTGCCTTCAAATTGATAGGCACCTACCGAGTACTGATCCATCGGTGCACCGGCTTCAGTAACACCGTTCACTACAAAAACGCGCCGACCTTTATAGTGCACCACAGCCGTGTGCGTTGGGTCAAAAAAAGCTGTATTTCTCTTCTTACTTTCTTGAATGTGAAACACTTGATGAAAAAACACTCGTACTGATCGCTCTTTCTCTTGTTGATTGTAGACATCAACTTGGCGCACAAAGAGTGTTTCTTCATTGTACACACAGTCTTCCATGACAACGGTGATGCCCCAAGACACGTGTTTACACACCAAGTAACCAATCATCGTGCCTGGTTTATAACCAATCGAGATATCCCACGAGCCATCATCGAGCCACGAGAATGCACCATCAACCCAAATCCCAATTTTATGTTTTTCGCCACCTACGTGATTTTCAAGACCTACAAACGGAAAGTAAAAATCTCGCACAAAACCGTGCTCGTCTAAACAAACAAGTAGTTTCCCATTCCCCAGTGTGAGTGCGCGTGCCATACAGATCTTTCGTGAGTACTCCAGTATACCGTGCTACACCCTTACTCTGTCAAACGTCCAGACAGATCAGCGAGGGCAATACAGAACCGCCGATACGCTTCGTGTGGAGAGGAATACGGGCTAAAGTAGGCGTGCACGTCACCATCAGCCGACCACTTTGTACACATGTAGTAGAAGTGATCGCTGCTTTGTAACATACGCCAATCTGACACCAGACGCTGGTCCTTTGAACGATGCATGTGTGTCACGAGTTCGTACATTTTTTGAAGCGTATCAACTTGAAACGCATTCCCCAGCCAAGCAGTGAGATCTCTATCTACGTCTGCCCACGAGATCGGTTCTGGCACATCATAGATTCGCTCACTGGGGGGCGGCGGCAGTTTTTTATACCGCGCTTTTGCAGCAAACTTTCGCGTTTGCAGTTCATGCTGAAAGATCTCTGACGGAGTAACACAGGCATTTGTTTGAGACGCTAGAAAACGGGC
>CAYMVN010000064.1:5174-6069 GCA_964394125.1 uncultured Pseudomonadales bacterium
GCGAAGAACTCAAAGATGCCCGACTCCTTCCACTGGTGCTCCCCAAAAGTTTCAAAATCCATAAAGAGATTGACGTACTCATCCTGAGAATACACCTGCATCCACTCGAGGTACCGTGAAGCTGTCAGTGGGTACCACTGCCATGTTTTTTCACTAAAACGGAAGGCGATATCGTCAGAAAGTTCAGCGTGTTTTAAGATGACGGGCAGGTATGCAGGCCCCGTACTGTAGTACACTTTGGTTTTCGGCCGGCCGTGCAAGTAGCGTGGGACAGCCTCTGTGAGCACTCCCACAAAGCCTAAGTTTGAGACAAGTTGTGCAATTGCATTCGAGTAGATAAGTTCAGTATTTCTAAACACCGTTGGGGTGTACTGAAACTCTTCTTGGAGTGTCTGAACATGCCGCCCTACTTGCACCGCAAACTCAGCTGGCGAGTAGAGTGCGGCGAGCGAGTGATAGTAGGTTTCTGCCAGCAGCTCTACTTTCCCTGTTTTTACGAGGGCACGAAGAAGGTCAAGTACCTCAGGTGCATAGGCTCGGGCTTGCTCGATAAACACACCAGTAATTGAGAACGCGCACGAAAAACCAGGATATTTTTGACACAGTTCCAGTAACAGCGATAACATCGGCACGTATGACTTGTGTGTTACTTTTTGAAAAATTATTTTGTTTTCGTCCTGCTGCTCTGCGGTAAAGTACGAGTCCATTCGGCCCACATCAAAGACAGAGATATCACGAACTCGCCACGGTTGATGGAGGTGGAAGTAGAGACAAATCTTGGGCATGCGTTATTGACTTCCTAAGAATGCCTTGGTGTAGACAGCTTTCATCTTCTTCGCCGCACTACTCCAAGTACTGTGTTGCATGTCTTGGAACTGAGCTTCAATCTGCCGTG
>CAYMVN010000065.1:0-5861 GCA_964394125.1 uncultured Pseudomonadales bacterium
AGCTGAAGACTTGACTCGTGTGCGTGCATTCTCAGGTTAGTATTTCAGTATGTATTATATAATACATATTCAATATGCATGAATTAGAACAATTCATACAAACTACTGCTGATGTTGTTGCTGAAAAAATGCAGAGTGGGGCAGAGCTGGAAGCACAGCTCCTGATTGTCAAAACAGCAAATAATCCAGAGTTGCTGCAGCGATTTCTGAAAAACTCTGGTGAGCTACTCGCAGTTACAACCGTTCCCGCACAAGTGATCATTGGTGTGTTAGATGAGTCGTGCACAGAGGCGCACAGAACTGATACCAGTGCTGTTGTAGCACAAGCAAAACACTCTATTCCTAATCTTGAATACACAACAACGAAGAACTTACACGAGGAAGCATGGCTTAAAAAGCTACTGTATATACTCGAATCAGAGCTTGGATATGCTGGAGTAGCAGCTCTGTACTTTTTACTGACAGAGAACATAAAAAATGCACCAATAAAAACATTTCCAAGACACGCTGCAACAATTACTGAGTTTGGCGGAGGGCCGATTGCAAGTACAAACTGCGCGTTCTTATACGGCGCCTTTTTAGCAGGTAAGTACAACTACGAGCTCTCTAAAGTTTCAATCACCCACAATGATGATGATATTGTCTACAAAACGACTGAACAAGACGAGAGTGGTCTGCCAGCGCTTGCACTTTTTGATTACTTTTCATTTCGACACGAAGCACTCAAAGAACGGTTAGTTACGATGAGTAAGTACATCGGAGTCAAAGGCAGCCCGGCGAGTACCATAGAGTCTTGTCTGCGTGTCGTGCTCGGAACTTTAGAGAACTTAAAAAACTCAGTGTCCACAGAGTTCATGAGTCAGCACTTAGTATTTGATGCGGCCAACTACCGCTACCGGTCACATACTGTAGGAGAGATAAAAAAAATCTTGCCTGAAATTATCAGCACTGCACTACAACGCACGCCAATCGCTGGGCATGTTATGCGCGAGGGTTTAGAAAAAATTTCTAGTGCACACAGCCGATTTGACATGGGTAACTTCACCTTAGCATACCCCATTTTTAGCACACTCCCATTTCCACCAGTTGGTGTTCCTGAGTACATACTTCCCAGTTTTCTCTCACAGATCCAGAAGTCTGATGCGGCAGAGCTTGAGCCACCAATTTTCCATCACAGAACAAATGCTGACTGTGGCAACAAACGGCCACTGAGTAACGTAACAGACAAGAATGCACTTGTTCAGTGCGCTTTAGAAAACGTAGCAGGCCAAAGCCTCGGCTTTGCACATGGTGCCCGTTCGTTTTTTGAAGTGAAGCTGGCGCAGTTGCAAAGAATTCGGACGTTACGCGATTTTCTCTCCCTGAGTCGTAGCGAGATAGAGCCGTCACAACCGGAAGCAGCTGAAGCTATCAGTACCTTACTACAAGAAGTGGCAGAGGACACACTCCAGCGGATTGAAGAAGAGATCAGGGGCGGTATCTCAGAGCGATATATCACTAAAGGAATTCAGAGATACATTCAGGCAGCAAGCCGCTGGGAAGAGATTGTTAAAGCAACGTGGAAGCTGGGAGTTAATTCGAAATAGTAGCCACATACTTTTATTTGCTCGACGTAAACTTCAATGCATCACTTTCTTGTGAGCGCATTGCTACCGGTTATTTAGGAAGTGTGCAAGACAAGTACAAAGATAATCCTGACTTTAAAAAAATCTGGGCTAAAGCAATCGAGACTGAGACTGCTCTAACAAATATCTGTAATACAGATTTAACAAAGTAGCTGATTCCTGTTCAAATGGAACTCACCATTTCCGATTCAAGAATCAACAGCGCGATACAGCATCAAAAAAGAGGGGACCCGTTATATTTTGACAGGGTATAATATAGTCTCAGTAATCTTTTCCCAGTTGTTTTTGCACAACTAGCTTTATACGCATTTTGGAGAAGACTACTAAAGCTCGTTAACATTTTTTATCATGTGTATTGTGCTTATCGCACCTGTAGACAGAGTTGACTTTACCTTCCGTTTTTCATTTTCAACAAAGGAGTAGCAAGATGAGCAAAGTAAAACGACTTTTGTACACTGGAATGCTATTGACAGTGTTCTTAATCCCAACATGGATTATTGCACTGTTCGTATCTGTCCAAACATCTGGATTCGACGTCATCCTAACAGGTTTGGTTGTTTACAAGTTGGTACCTGCTTTATTGAAAAAGAGTGTAGGAGCGATATTCATTGCACTCTTGCTCTGCTGCAACGTCACGTGGCAGAACATCACAATCTGTCCAAGCACGTATGAGAGTGGTGAACAAATTTTCCAGAGTTTAGCAATTGACATGGTACCGGTGGCAGGAGATTTCAAAGCCCTGAATGAGTTGGGCTCAGGTTGTGACTCAGTCTCGAACGCGAAAATTGGTACCTTTAGATTGATAGGCTTGATAAGTATCATCTCTCCCTTTGAAGGGGTAGAAGATATACTTATTAATGGTGCTGAACATGGCCTGAAGGCTGTAGATAACTTAGCCCACGCAGGTGGCCGACTCATCAGCAACGGAGCTGAGTCATTGGTCGGAAGTACTGACAATGTGGCTCGTACGGTTGCAAAAGGCGTAGATGTTCCTAATGTTGGGAAAGCTGCCGACTCGGTTGGCAGTCTTTCCAAACATGCGGGTTGCTCATTTAGTCCAGATGTTAGAGTCTGGACTGGGTTGAGCCCAGGTTCTGTGGATGTGAACATTGGAAGACTTATCACAGGCGATACCGTCTTCAGCTTTCATGAGCCAACACAAGAACAAGGCATCTACGAAATTCTTCAAGTGCATCGGCATCTTGATGACAACCTGCTTGCAATACGGTTAGACAGCAGTGAAGTAATCACCACCACAACCGACCATCCTTTCTATACAAGTAAAGGGTGGATGGTTGCTAGTGACCTCACTGCATCAACACAAGTCAAAACCGTCCATGGCTGGATAGGTGTGCAAGACGTATCACTTCTCCCTGGGGAGATGGTCATGTATAACCTGTCAGTTGAAACGGCTGAGACGTACTACGTCGGTGAGGCTGGGGTACTGGTGCATAATGACTGCCCATTTTTCCGAACGAGAAGTGGTGAGAACGTGCAGGTCAAGATTGATAATGGAGGCCTGCATGAAAAACGCATTGGTGCTATAGAATACACTAATGGTTTTCCAAACTTTGACAGGTTTTCAGCAGTAAACCTCCAGTTTCGTCATGGTAGATTGAGTGGGAACAACTCAGCTGCTGACTTCAAGCTTGCGTTCGAGACGCTATCACACAGTGATCAAGCTAAAATCGCATTGAAGGCAAGAAACCCCAGACTGTATGAGTACCTAGAGTCTGTCAACTTCAAGCCTTCTGGTTGGAAGCTGAGAACTCAGGATTATCCAGCTGAGTTTTCTGATCTCCCTGGATATACCTGGCATCATCACCAGGATGGGAGAACGATGCAGCTTGTCCGTGAAGATGTTCATGAGTCTGCCCGCCATACTGGAGGCTCTGCCTTCATTGCTAAAGACATTGATCCGCAAGAAAATGGTATTCCACTATGGATAAATGAACATCCTGGTCGTATGTTAGACTATACCGAGTAGATGATAGGGGGAGAAATCCCCCTACTATCAGAACAGGAGCAAAATAATGAGTGATACCAAACATCAACCAGCTGTCGGAGTACCAGCAGAAAATCTTGAAGTCATACCTTCAGTGATAACCACTCAGACAGAACGGATTGAAGCTACTGGATTGAGTACATACGAGATGTATCTCCAATTTGCAGCTGCAAACTTCAACAACATGAATCTCGAAGGCTCTCAGTGGCCTGGAGTCAAGCTGCGAGGTGCTAGTCTGACCCACGTCAATCTCAGAGGGTGTGATTTGAGCAACTCTGATTTACACTATGCATTCATAGGAGCATCAGATCTAAGTAATGCAAATCTATCTGGGGCATTCCTTCAGTTCTCTCAATTACAGCGGTCGAATCTGACCAATGCAAACCTAGAGAATGCGGATCTGAGAGAGTCATCTCTGTATGACACAGACATGACAAATGCGAATCTGACTGGCACTCTGTTTGAAAAGGCAACATACTCGAAGGATACCAAGTGGCCAAAAGGTTTCGATCCTGTGGCTGCAGGCGCTATTCTAGAAGAAGTGCATCCGAGTTACTGGCTATGTCTAAACACATAACATGATTTAAAAATGTTTTCAGCCACCTTTCCCATCAGCGGGGAAGGTGGCTATTTCTTTGAACTTACATGAGTGCTGAAAACATGGGTTAATAGAAAAAACGCGTTGGAAGTGAGTCACATCTGCGGCTCTTCGTTCCTGATTGCGTAAAAATCGCTCAAGCCGCAACGTGTAAAGACACAATGCAGTATTTTATCTCTGGTGAAACAAAAGCAACTATCGAACAGTTTGTAAATAAAAAAGTTACAGTTGTAGGCAAAGTTGTACAGACAACAGATACCCCAGAGCCAACAGCTAAAATCTATTACAATAAAGAAAAAGTAAAAAATGGTGAGTGCAAAGTTAATCCTAATATTGCTATAGCTGCTGTAAAAATTGATAGAATTGACCTACTCCCGTAATAATGCACAGTAACTATCTCGTTTACTGGGTGAAGACAATCTTTTTTTTCCTATTGCATTTAATATAAGTACACATATAATTTCTTCTCTTGTTCATAATATTGGGTTTGATCTATTTCAGATCGCTATTCGGTATGTGAACAAAAAACTTGCTCTTTAACTTACAACTAATAAGGTACACAAAAGTGGATAGCACTCTGGTCATCTTTTCTGGTGATTGGTGTGCTATCTACTAATGGGCGCAACGTCGCACCCTTCCAAGTAGGTAGCAACCGTTTACAGTTTCTTTCTGTTCACCTTCATGGAGGTACTTGTATGGCTGCTTACTCGTTCGGCTTTGCCTCTCACAAAAGGGTCAAAGCATTAGTGTTAGGCTTCATGCTGTGCGTCTTGCTCTTGGGTTTGTCGCTGGCTCCTGCCGGCTCAAAGGTCGCCCAAGCTACTGAATGCCGTGGTAATGCTGTATGGGCTGGTCAACGTGGATGGGATAGTTTTACTAACCCTAACTATCGTGTGGAATTCCGCTTTGACTCCGGGCGTACCTCTTACTACGCCATTTACTACAACGGCGCATATTTGGCTGACAAGAACAACACCAGCATTATCGGACCGCGCGACTTTGCCAACGGTATTACCAGCTTCGGTCTGAGCACTAGATGGGCTTTGACTCACCCTGGTTGGACAAACACCAGCAAGTGGCTAGTGAAATGGGTCTGCTACTAGACTTATAGTTGTTTTGTAAGAGCATTTTAGACTGAGCCACCCCTTAAAGGGTGGCTCTTTTACTTTCTGATATAATGCACGTATATGAAGAAAAACAAACCTTTTCTTTTGCTCTTAACAGGCGTAATTGTTGCGGCTATCGTAGCTTTTCTAACTTTGGAACCAAAAAAATTTGCTATGACGCTCAATGAGGAAGCTGTTTATACAGTTGTACAAATACCTGATTCGTGTGTATTACGCGTACTTAATGGTGCTGATGCCAAAGAATATTGGATTTCTGGACAGAGTACTAAGGATGTGAGAAATTATGTAAACCAACCCGCACAAATTAAGGGTAGTATCATAAATGTTGACCAGCTTCCTCAAGACAAACACTCCAGTATGGGTATGACTGATGACTGTGCAAGTAACCCAAGAGGTGATAGCCAAATTGTTATTAAAATTGATGAAATTAAACCCATACATAATTGATGCATTAAGCTTGTCAAATCCCTCCAAAACCGCCATTTTCTCTACACACACGCTACATA
>CAYMVN010000066.1:0-2418 GCA_964394125.1 uncultured Pseudomonadales bacterium
GACGGTTCAGCGCATCAATAATAAAGATGACCACAAGAGAAATAAGTGACAGCGTTAAAAGAGTTGAAGTAACTTGTGGCAACGTTTTACCGAGAATTGTCCGGTTAAAAACGGGGTTGAGGAGTGGTGGTAAAAATGCTGAAACGGTAATTGCAAACCAGTTCACCGGCCATAAAAAGTGATCTTCTACAACTTTCAAAACGCGAACGCACTTATCAAGCAGGGGAACACCCGGTGTAATTAAAAACTGTCGAATAATGTACGCATCATCGCTCACGCCCCACGCCCATCGCTTCAACTGCTCGTACTGGTTCTTCATCGTCTCCCAAAAGGTGTGTGACTCGGCAGCATCAGCAAGAATTGGTAGGAAAATAGGACGCACTTCAAAGTTTCCTTTTTTTGCAAAGTATGACTTAAAGAAAAGACGATAGTCCTCGGGAATAACATCAGTATCCCAGTAGCCAATGTCGTGAATGTGTTTGAGTGAAGTGCTGTAGGTTGAAAAGTTAATCAAACGATCTTGACGAGCAAGGATGTACATCTGCGTAACACTAAAGAGTGAGGCAAGTACGCGCACTGGCGAAGGAACTCGCCAAATATTGTTGTAAAAAACAATCGCTCCTTGCCAGATTACATTAAATGGCTGCGGGTCTGAGAGAAATGAAAAGGTCAGAGCCGCAAAGTATGACTTATGAAAGAGCGCGTCAGCGTCTTCACTAGAGATAGTGCAGTTCTCAATTTTAATATGCTGCTCGTCGACTAAGTGAATCTTTGCGTGTCGTGCCCCCCAGGCTGTGTTTGATGACTTACCTTTTACTTCACCGGCAATATCAGGGTGTTGTGTCGTCCAGAGATTACCAAAAATACTGCCAAATTGCGCTGTAAGTTGCTGGGCTTTCTCGTGAGCAGCTGCCCCTTCGCGCTCTTCAAACGACAACATAATGTGAATATTTTTAAGCGTGTAGGTCTGCTCAGAGAGTGCAGTTAGTGTTCGTTCGAGTGTTGCAACTGGTTCTTTGTAGGTTGGGATGATGATGATGTGATGGATGGAGTTCCAAGTGTCTGGGTAGGCGCGTTTCAGATCTGCAAGCCAATCGAACGCAACTGAAGCTTTTAAGCGAAAGTGCGCAACAACTGTAAGCACTGCCATCGTCAATGACCGGTACAACCAGTATACCGAGAAAGCGATAACGTAGTACGCTACCACTTCTGGAATAATAAATGATCCCCAGACGGGAAATAAGATGAGCGACCAAGAGAAAAATCCGGGCAAAATCTCTAGAAATCGTTGGGTACGAATCGGGTGACGGCGGAACAGGCGGGCGAGTTTTGTTTCTTCGGTCATACTACTTTCATTTGTGGGAACAAGGTGATGGTATTGTGTAGTAATTGTTCTGGAGTTACGAGTTGTGCCATGTGCAAGTACTCTACTGTTGATTGTATCATCCACGGTTCACATTTGTTTCCGCGATGTTTCTGAGGTGCTAGAAACGGTGCATCAGTCTCGACGAGAATGCGATCTGGCGGGGCAGCTGCAATCGCTGCTCGCACGGAGTGGGCTGACGGGTAGGTGGCGTTTCCTGCACAACTGACGTAGCCACCCAGTGTTACTGCTTCACGAATGTATGCTTCTGGCCCAGAAACACAGTGCAGAATGAACGGCAGACCGGCTTTCTTATGCTGCTTGAGCAGCTTCAAAACATCTTCATAAGCAGTCGTTTCAGTGTCACGGACGTGAATACTCAAGGGAAGATTGTGCTCGTTTGCAAAGAGAATGTGCTCTGCAAATACTCGCTGTTGTTGTTCTCGTTCTGCTTGATTCGCTGGGTCAAGCTGAAAGTAATCAAGCCCCGTCTCGCCAATTGCTAGACACTTGTCGGCTCCATACTCTTGCAAGAGTTGAGAGAGTGTTTCAGCCACTTCACCTTGTGAAAGTGTGTGTGCCTCATGCGGATGAAAGCCAATTGCTGCCCAGAGCGCCCTATGCTGTGCGGCGATGTGGAGTGCCCGGCGTGATGACTCTTTGTCTGTGCCAGGAATCAGTGCTGCACCAACTGTGTGCTCTTCTGCTGTCTGGACGTAGGGTAGCCAAGTTTCACTCTCAAAAGTACCGAAAAAGGGTTCAAGGTTGTAGTGGCAGTGTGTGTCGATAATCATACGGTTATGGTAGTCGAGGAAAGAGCGGCGGATGTGCGAGGATCTTTTCTGCAGAAAAGTGCTTGAGGATTTGAGCGGCGGTCTGTGGCATAAATGGCTGTAGATGGAATGCACACTGAACAACTTTGTGTGCTGCTTGGGTAATGAGCTCACTGCGCTCTTGTCCCGTTTTCTCCCATGGCTTTGCTGTACTTAAAAACTGATCAGTCTCAGACACTTGATTACTGACGTACTGGAGTGCGTCTGAGAGTTTATACTGCT
>CAYMVN010000066.1:2428-5821 GCA_964394125.1 uncultured Pseudomonadales bacterium
TGAGTGCTGAAAACTGTGTGGCAAACGTGATTGGCAGTGTGACTCCAGCAAGCTCTTCTTTCTCAGCCAGCTTTGCTACTCTTGAAACTAAGTTCCCCAAGCCGTTCGCGAGATCACTTGTGTAGACCTCTTTAAACTTTTCATGAGTAAAGTCCCCATCTGAGTGCGTCGGAATGTACTTGAGTAAGTAGTAGCGAATTGGTTCAAGGCCGTACTGTTTGACTGCTGCAAACGGATCTATGACGTTGCCCAAGGACTTACTCATTTTTTGTCCGTCAGCCGTGATGTAGCCGTGCACAGAGATAGCCTTTGGAAGCGCGAGTCCCGCTGAAAGCAACATACCAATCCAGTACACAGAGTGGAAGCGGTTAATGCCTTTACCAATGACGTGCACATCGGCTGGCCATGCTTTTTGGAATGTTTCTGGATCACTGCCAAACCCGATTGCGGTGAGGTAGATCGAAAGCGCATCAAACCAAACATAGAGAATTTGTGACGCGTCATCTGGCACGGGTACGCCAACACCCCGAGCGCGGTCGACAGAGCGAGAGACACTAAAGTCTTCTAAACCTTGTGCAATAAAGCCGAGCATTTCTTGACGAAATTGATCAGAAACAATTAAGAGTGTGTCACTTTCAATGAGTTGTTGAATTTTTTCTTGATACTTTGAAAGGCGGAAAAAGTAGTTTTTCTCGGTGATTTCTGTAGGTGCTGTCAGGTGCTCAGGGCACTTACCATCAATGAGTTCATCCGGGGTGTAGTAACTTTCGCAGCCAACGCAGTAGAGACCGGTGTACTCTTTTGTGTAAATGTCTCCGGCAGCACAGCATCTGTTCCAGACTTCTTGCACGCCAGGCCAGTGAAGCGCTTGATCACTACCGCGGCGAAAGTGAGTGAGTGAGATATCAAAAAAAGCGAACGCATCTTTGAAGACAACTGCATACTCATCAAGCCAGGTTTGAACAGCAGTACCAGACTTTTCTGCGGCCTGAACATTCTTCAAACTATTCTCATCTGTACCACACGCAAAGACTACCTCACGACCTAACAATCGTTCGTACCGGGCAGTTGCATCAGCTTGAAACCACTCAAGGACGTGCCCTAAGTGTGGCTGAGCATTAACATAGGGGATTGCTGCAGTAATATAAAAAGATTTCATGCGTATAGTATAGCTGTTATGAGAGCAGTGGCGAGAACCATTCTCGCAATGATCGTGCCGTCCTGGTTGCCCAGTCCCTGGCTGCAAGGTGTCGCAATACTTCTGTGCTGAACGGGTGCTTTAAGAGCTGCGCGACTGAAGAAACAGTTGCACTGGAAACGCCGAGTGAGTTCTGAATCTCTCCATATTGGGTGTTTTCTGCAAGAAGCTTGAAGATTTGTAACCGTTTGGTAACAGACTGCAGTTCACTTTCCGTTAAAAACAGCGTGAGGAGCATCAAGGTCTTTTTTGTTGAGCCCATCTCAGTGACGAGCTCAGCCAGTTCGTGTGTTGTAACTTGATTATTTTTTTTCATATCGTAAAAATGCACTTTAGTATGGCAAAGTATATCAAATTATTTCTTGATTGCTAGCAGAGAAGTTGCTTCAACAGAAATGAAAATAAGTGCAAGAATGCAGATCGTTAGCGGAGTGAGCATAATTTCTTGTAACTGTAAGAAAAGCAGCGAAGTGCAGAACAGTGCCAATAAGACCGCTCTGCGTGTGTGCAGTAGCACGAACAAAGTTACAAAAAAAACCATTACTCCCACGGTAGCGAGAAAGGGCAAGTAGCTATGAAAGAATAAAATATTAGCAACTTTTTCTGGTGGAATTGTTGCACAGAATAGAATAACGGCAGCGATACTGAGCGCAGCAAGTACGCCAATGTGTAAAAAGCGCATCTGCTGAATCTTCAAGTTTGACTTGAGTCTTTGAGCGACACTCCTGTGCTTGTGCTCACTGAACTCAATTTTTTCTTGTTGTGAAAGTCGTGATCGTGCTCGCTGCTGGACTGTGGACATATCTTTAGAGTAGTATAACCATACTATGTCGTTTGAAGTAATCATTGTTTTTGTTTTAATCATTGGTTTTGTTGGTTTGTACTGGGCGATTCAGCGTTTATTAGGTCAGAGAACAGAACGCGTAGAGCTTGAAAAAATTGTAGAACAAGTTTTTGGAAAGTCTGCTTCGCTTATTACAGAACAAAGCAGAACGGTACTTCACGGAGAAAGTTCTCTTTTGACTGCAGATCTTGCACATCGTCATAAAAATATGGCAGACATGGTTGACTCTGTTAAAAAAGATCTTGAAAAACGACAAGACGAGATTCGTTCACTCGAGCAAGACCGAGTAAAGAAGTTCACAGAGCTGGTCACTTCGCTTGAACAACAGCAAAAGCTAACCAGTGAGCTGCAAGTCTCAACACAAAAGTTAACGGCTGTGCTTGCAAACAACCAAGCCCGCGGTCAGTGGGGCGAGCGTATTATTGAAGATTTGCTGCAGTCAAACGGACTACTTGAAGGTGTACACTATGCGCGGCAGCAGCCACTGGTCGGCACGGAGTTTCGACCAGATATTACCTTGCTCTTACCTAATAAACGATTTGTTGCAGTTGATGTAAAGTTCCCGTTTAGTGAAGTCCAGAGTTGGGCAACAACTGAAAATAAACAACAGCAGGCACTTATTCTGAAACAATTTGTGCAAAACATTAAAGGTAAAATTGACAAAGTTGCCGAGTACATCGTGCCTGCAGCAAACACGCTCGATTACGCAGTACTTTTTGTTCCAAATGAGATGATTTTCTCACTGTTGAATCAAAAGACACCTGAAATTATAGAGTACGCACTGGAAAAAAGAGTGCTGCTTGTTTCGCCGTTTACCTTCCTGATTGTGGCGCGCACTGTGCTAGAGAGTTATCGCAACTTTATGATCAGTGACTCCCTTCGTGCCGCGGCCGGACAGATTGACGCATTTGTCAGCGAGTGGGACAAGTTCAAAACTCACTTTGAGAAGTATGGTAGAACGCTACAGACGCTCCAAGGAGACTACGAAACGCTGACAACTACCCGAGTACGCCAAATGGAGCGACGAATAGAAAAGGTGCAACAGATTCGTCAAGGAAACAGTGGACTCTCCGCATCAGAACAAGAGTTATTACCTGACAACGAATAGTTTTTTGAGGACAAGTGGCTCAGTCATAAGCGTCTGTTCTGTTTGTTGCACTCCCAAGTAGCGCACCGCAAAACTAGCAATCTCAAAGTTCGGATTCCCATATGCTTCACACGGGGTTTCATCTTCACAGATGAGAAACACTTGTTTCGCTCCTACGTCACCTCTCACGAGCGGAGCATTTTTCAGTTGCAGGAGATATAGATATGGCTCATCACTGGACGTTTTTGAAAGAACAGCGACTTG
>CAYMVN010000067.1:0-5681 GCA_964394125.1 uncultured Pseudomonadales bacterium
TTGAAGACATCAACTTTAGTAGTTGTCTCATCGTAGCCTACTGGTTCTCCATAGCCACTTAACACAAAAAATTGATCATTGTGAACTGCAGCCATTCCATTCCAATGGCGATTCGGCATACTTGGTCCTCTTGTCCATACTCCAATAGTTGCAGACGCAAAGTTGGAAAGAATAAAGACTGTGAACACAACAACTAACAAAACACTTGTGAACTTCAAGATGCGTACTTTCATGTTACTAACTCCTTTTAGTGAACAGTGAAAAGAAACTCCATAGACATAAAGATATAGGAATTTGTTAATGTGCTGCGTGAAACATAAGCCGCACACAATCTGTATATATATCAGAATTAGCATTCTGCATTAGAACGAACTCAAATATATAAGAACAAATATTATAAGATATAAAATATATTTTGCAACTCTGTATCAATATATTATATATGAGCGTTAATGATAGACACTTACTGCCTTAGCACCGCTGCACAGGCCCCCTCGTGCCCAAAGAGCACCTGTATGTCACTCCGCTGTAGCGCCTGTCCACAGGCAGGGTAGTTCAATATATACGTACCAGGAAGATACGTCGTTGTGTTGCTAGGAAGAATCGTTTTAACTTGTGGCTGAACTGTTACAGTGTTTGCTCCGAAAAATAATGCAGTGACATAGGTTCCTAAGTACAAGTTCTGTGGTATGTAGATAGGCTCGGGATACTCTCGTACGTTCTGCAAGACTGCAACAGTATCAGCATCAAACCAGATACGTGAGATCTGTGCATAGGTGCCGAAGTAGTAGTGTAAAAAAAAGAGTGACTGCACCACCATGAGAAGCGTTACGCTACTTGCAAAGACCCTGTGCCATTTTCCACTCTCAGCAAGAAAGTAAATCCCCTGTGCTGCTACAACATAGGCAATGGTGATAAATACCACAGAGCGAAGAATATGCGTTGTGTCTACAGTCAGCGCAGCTGGTATTGGTCCAATGAGCAGTGAGAAGATCAACCACTGAAAGAAAATAGACGTTCTTTTTTTGAAAGCTGCCCAACAGCCAAGTAAGAAAAAAATGAAGCCAGTTGTATAAAAAACTCCATAGGGGCTGGCGCCGTGTCTCAGATTTTCGTCACCACCCCAAAACAAAAAGTGAGGCAGAAAGTGTTTGAGGTAGTGTACTGAAAATATCGCAAAAAACTCTCCAAGTGAGTGTGTGTTTTGGTAGAGTCCAACAACTGCGTACCGCGAAAGGAGTGAGCCATCTGTGACGTTTTTTGAGAAAAAGAGTGGCACTAAAAAAAGTGCACTGAAAAGAGCAGCAACAATTAACTTAAACACGCCAATTTTTTTTCTCAGGAGCACTAACCCAAAGCCAAGCATCTGCGGCGCAAGCATCCGAAGTGAGGTGTACACATAAAATGAGGTCATTAAACTGGAAATAAAGACCAGTAACCATACATTAAAATTATTTTTATGGTGTGGTTCTGAGTGCGAAAGTACATAAAATGCGTACACGCTGAGGAGAATGAAAAAGGGCACTGCAGCAACTTCAAACGCCACACGCGAAAGTTGTACAAGCCAAGGGCTAGAAATGAAAAGCAGCGCAGCGGCCCAGAATGCGAAACGGCTAAACTTCTCCCGGGTTAAGAGTTGTAAGAAAACGAGCACTGCAGCACCTCCCCATAGTGCTGATGCCATTCGTACACTTGTTACTGACGCACCAAAGAAGCCAACCAGTGGCGCAACCGAGTAAATATATACAGGGTTTTTATAGTCACCGAATGCCTTAAAGTACAGCGGGTACACAGCTCCGTGTTCATCTACACCTTTTGTGAAGATGCTCCATGCGTTGTAGCCAATTGAAGATTCATCAACAAAGAAACCAGCCGGAACCGTTGCCAGGAAAGAAAAACGAAAGACGGTAAACACGAGCACCATGCAGATAGCAGCAAAAATACAAACCGATTCTACTGCTGAGATCTTCATTGTTTCATTCTATCAAAGAATCAGGGTTGCGTGATCCGGGTTTCTGTTATCGTTTGTAGATTGCCCGTAATGCATCTGAAGTCTTCTCTAAAACATGACGGTTCTTGAGAAATGGAGCAAAGAATGGTGTCTTATTGAAAACCTGTATCAGCTGATCAGATAGACCGACAAAATAAATTGTCACGTGGTGTTTCTCCAAAAGTTCAACTATCTCTTCAAGCATTAAGACACCATCTGGATCTATGTATGAGACAGATCGAAAACGTAAAATAATATTTTTACTGCGCGGTGCCATGTGCTCAAGTCTCAACAAGTGTGCTTCACGGTTTAAGTAGGTGAGATCAGTATTAAAGGAATAGACAAATGGATCGCCACCAGCTTCGAGTTTATGGAGATCTTTACCAATGATTCGATCAGATAACTTTTTGTTGTGGTTGACGAGTATCTCATACTCTCCAAGACTCATCCTCTGTACTTGCCTAAGGAGAATAAATAGTGAACCCATGCTCACGGCAATGATGGGGTCTGCAGCAAAGGTTGCGAGAGCAACGACTAATGATGTGTAGAATGATACTTTGTCATGGAGAAATAAAAATGCGAAGTGTTCTCGTTCTACCATACCTAGTGCAACATTCACGAGAATTGCAGCTATAACTGGGAGCGGTAAATACTGGAAGCTTGAGAATATAGTTATTGAAACCACACCGATCACGAGTGCTGAGATAAGTGCAGAAAGTCTGCTTGTTGCACCACTTTTAATATTAAGGCTTGTTCGGGCCAGTGCGGCTGTAACGGGGATACCACCTATAATTCCTGACGCAAGGTTTGCTAAGCCGAGCGCTAACATTTCTTTCTGCCGATTGAAGTGGGTTTTCGTCATGAGATTTGCTACTTTTGCCGAGAGCATTGTCTCGATGATAGCAATGAATGCAACAACCAGTGCAGTCTCTAGCACTTGAACAGAAAAAACAAATTCAGGAAGTGAGTTTGGCAGTAGTTGTAACGTCAATGATCCATATTTCGAAAAGAGTGTAGGAACTGCAGCTGGAATAAGGTGTGCTGAGGATGCGAAACCTACAAGAATTCCAAGTATGGTTAGGATAATAGCTCCTGGCAGTTGTGGCTTATATTTTTTAATCAAAATAAGAAACAGTAAGCCAGTTATAAAGATACTTGCTGATATGATGCTCATCTGCGGTAGTACCCGAATTGACTCGTATACATTCATAATTAAGTGCTCATGCGTATGTTCTGGCTTGAGTCCAAGTGCATTATTCAGTTGACCAAAACCAATCACTCCAGCTACTCCGAGTGTGAAGCCGTGTATTACAGCGCCTGGAATGTATATCAAGTATTTTTGTACATTACATGCCCAACATACCAAGATAATTCCTGCGGTTATGAGCGTTAATGATGGAATGATTTCTGTACCATTTGTTAATACGAATGAAAGAATCAAACCAGAAAGTGCACCTGTGGGGCCAATAATGTTATATGCTGAACCAGCAAAGAGTGCTGCAACTGCACCACCCCAGAAAGCAGAAAGCAAACCAAGAACTGGAGAAACGCCAGATGCCAGCGCAAGCGAAATAGAGAGCGGAATTGAGACTAATCCGACAGTTAACCCGGGCTTGAAGTTAAACTTTGTTTTATGTGCGTAGTACTCAGCAATTTTTTTCATAAAGGAATAGTATATTCCTATCTGTCAAGATGCTGTCAAGCTGCTATACTTCGCATCAGTTTATGAAACCGGTACAACCTGCGCTCCATCCTGCTTACTTTTCACTGCAGAAGCAGACACAGTTGCCTCACTCCCAGTTTTTTTTAAGTTGGGAAGATGCACTGTGGCACCTGTTGAACGAGCACGAAATACCAAGTGGCGCAACAGTGCTGGTACCGAGCTTTTTTTGTTGGGATGTTGTTGAGAACATGGCTGCACATGGTCTCAGAGCAGCTGTATATGAAATAGAAAAAGACTTACAACCAAACAGAGAACACTTTATAAAACTACTGCGTACTGAACGCCCACACATTGTCGTCATCTTTCATGCAGTGGGAATCACTAATACCCTGTTTACGAACACTGAAGACTGGCTCCGGTATCTCTCAAAAGAAACTGTACTGATTGAAGACTGTGTACATAAAATTTTAGAGCCAGAAAAAATTTCTTTCATTACACCGAATCACTACTTACTAGATAGCTTGCGGAAAGTCGTGCCGGTGCAAGGAAACTGGTTGTACTCGAATCACCCTGTGCGTGCTGTTTCAACAGAAACAAGGATGCGGACACTGTGGTACCGCTGGCAAGTAGTTTTCTGGTGGATCTGTATGCAGCTCTTTTTAGTTGCCGCGTACTACTGTCCGTTGTCTCAGTTGCAAACTGCACTAAATGTACTTGCAGAAAAAACAATGCTGTGGGGATACGACGTTATCGGCGATCACATACTTGCAAGCCCAGGCAGTGCAGGCATGAAAGAACTTTCACACCACTTGTCTTTTAATACAATAAAGACTGCTAAGAAATCACAAGTAGCTGTTTATAATCAGTGCACCGAAAAGCTCTATACCAAAAAGTGGTTCTTCAAGATTCCTTTCGCTCAATCTGATGCAGGAGAACTGCGAGGGTATCCAGTAGGGATTACGGCACGGTATGCAGAAGAGTGTTTGGCCCAACTGCGAGCAGCCGGTTTACTCGTACGTTTTGAGTTGAATGATAGCCCATGGAGTGAGCAGCAGAAGGTTATCTATCTTCCACTGGGGCCGCTCTACACCGCAAACGACTGTCAGGCTGTGTGTCAGGTACTTGAATCCGTATCACTCTAACTCCCTCGTCTAAAGATAAAAAATAGTGGCATAATAAGAGCATGCTGAAGAACTTTGGGGTTCCTTTTTTTGTGCTAACTAGTCTTATACTGTATGCACTCTTGCGGTTTTCTGCAGAGCAAAACAGTGCCGCAACGATCTGTATCTTGCTTGGGATCGTTGTCGGAAGTTGGCGACTCATTGTTGACACGCTGCAGTCTCTACTCAAAAAAAACTTTGCTCTCGATTATATTGCAATTCTCGCCATCGCCGTCGGTGTAGCAACACAAAACTATGGTGTGGCTGGCGTTATTGTGCTGATGATGTCTGGAGGAAATGCGCTTGAAGAGTATGCACAGCAGCGGGCAAAGAAGTCACTCACTGCTCTGAAAAATAGAATTCCTAACTCAGCTCAAGTCGTCACTCATGGTGGTGAAACCCGACACATGGCGATAGAAAAGATTTCCGTTGGTTCACATGTGCTTATCAGAAAGGGAGAGGTTGCACCACTTGATGGTATTCTCCTTGATGAAGCAGGTGTCTTTGATGAGTCGTCACTCACTGGTGAAGCGTTTCCTGTCGCGAAGCAAGTGAAGGATGTTGTGCGCAGTGGTACCGTAAACACTGGTCAAGCAGTGACAATACAAACCACCGTGACAAGTGAGGATTCTAGTTACAGTAGAATTATTGCGCTAGTACAAGAAGCTGAAGATGCAAAAACACCGTTTATTGGCTTAGCCGACACGCTGAGTTTGTGGTTCACCGTAGTTACGCTCATACTTGCAGCAACTGCCTATTACTTTTCTGGAGACTTCAACAGGGTTTTATCAGTACTTGTTATTGCTACTCCGTGCCCGCTTATTCTTGCTACCCCGATTGCACTTATCGGTGGTATGAATGCAGCAGC
>CAYMVN010000068.1:0-3622 GCA_964394125.1 uncultured Pseudomonadales bacterium
ATGAGAAAGCCCCTTCAAACGCATCCGAAGATTTTTCTTTTCGTTGGGGTAGTCGTGTGCAGCGTTGGAATAACCACGTACTTGTACAGTAAGAAGATGCTCACTTTTGAACACCAACCTGTTGCACAAACAGCACCGGTAAATCTAGCACTACTTCCAGGTCTTCAGATACCGAGAGAGGTTCCTGATACACTTCCTGAAATACCAGGGCTGTATGAGTCTTTAATAAAAAAAGGGCTAGAACCAGAAGATGCAGCTAAAGAGTACTGCAAAGAGGTATGGAGAGAGACACAGTATCCGTGTGAGACGAGAGTATTACGGGTAAAACAATTTACAGACTATGGACTATGGTATGGCGTTGACAAGACCTCAGTGTATTTAGCATACCGGTCAGGAACAGACGTCATTTATCACAAGATAAAGCAGCTTGATAGAAAGAGCTTCGTTTACTTTGATGGGGGCTATATGAAGGACAAGAATGGTTTCTATTTTTATGATAGCGAGTGGATGACCCCTGAACCGCTCAAGAAAATAACGAATATAGATCAAAACACTGTTAATGTACTTTCTATAAGAGGTACAATCTTAGTTTATGACAAAGATCACGTGTATCGAAATAAAGATGTAATTAGAACTAACCCTAGTGCTACAGTGACAATGTCAATACTTACTGAAGCAGATCCAAGCACATTGACTCTGTCAACGAAAGAAGGAGAAGATCTAGAAGACAAAAATAACTACTACACGCATAAATCTGCTGGTTTTACGATTACTCCTAAAAATAAGTAGCAATCTCTAAACTTCGCCGAGTATATAACTCGTATTTTATTTTCTTCATTTGTTAAAGAACTTCCTATTTAAAAACACCATAGTAGTTCGCAGTGAACTGGTGGTGTGTTTGAGATAGGAAATAGTGATTATATCAGATTAAAAAAGCTGAAAAATGAAGCAAAAATATGTACATTGTGAAAGTTATCGCTTCAAAATTTATTCCACACAGGGAAGTAACACACTCGAGCGAAGTGTAATGAAATAATGTAGTTTACTTGATAAACGTAACTCTTGAGTAGGTGTCACTATTTGGACTGGAAAAGAGGAGTATATTTGGGTATATAAATACTTTTAATTCAGACTGAAATAGTTTTATAGTAGTAGCTAAAGACGGATCCACTTGATCTAAGTTACACTGCTCAAGTGTTTGAATCTGATTGAACACCAACGAATTGGAAAGTATTGTATACTTCCCAGCAACTGTATAGCAGCCAAGATGTAAGTAAAAAACATCATCATCCTTAAAGGTAAGTGTTAAGTCATTCTGAGTGAATACATCACTGTACTTACTCGTCCAACTGTTTTCAAAAAAATCATATTTAATGAGAGTCCATGTGCCAATAAAGTCATCTTTTGTTAGTTTCTGACTGTCGTCAGGACAGTTGCCTGCTTGCATAACATTCCGTACAGGAAATCCGAGCGAAAAGATCCAGTGTATGTCATAGGCAAATAGTCTACCCTTTCCAACGTTTGAGTTAATTTGGTTTTTTGTACCAAGGACTAACTCTTTGTCTTCAACATATCCATTAGGATACACTTCACGCGGATTCTTATCACAATCTTCTATTTCTTTTGAAGCAACAATGAAAAAAGGTGTTAATCCTTTGCCAGTAGATTCTAAAAATGGATCAGCATATGAATGCGTCAGCAGTGATAGAACTGTTGGTCGCGCTCCATACGAAAGTGCAATAACGAGCGATATGCAGTAGACAACTACATACAATACAATCGGCATCCAGAAAATAAAGGTAAACTTAAGAAGTCTGATTACATTTTTTTTCGTCATAGCAGGCTGTTCCATTAACGAAAAAAAGCAAAAAAAGTGGGTCCGCCGGGATTCGAACCCGGGACGCACAGCTTAAAAGGCTGTCGCTCTAACCGGCTGAGCTACGGACCCACTTACTGCATAATTGAAATATGCAACAGCCGATAATTATACCAGCTTTTTATGTACTCACAATTACAAAAGACTGCTATACTCTCAGGTGAAGCATATGCCAGAACTTCCAGAGGTAGAAACCATTGCCCAGAGACTCTCAGCCGTTCTGCCTCACAAGCAGATCCTTGCTGTGACAGTCATGCATCCAAAGAGTTTTCAAGGAAACACGTCGCTTGCAGCGGGTGCAACCATCACTGGAGTAAGCCGTCGATCGAAGATCCTTACTCTCTCACTTGATACCGGAAATTCCCTCTTAGTGCATCTAAAAATGACAGGTCAACTCATTTATCTTGACGAAAAGACACGTGTCGGCGGTGGTCACCCCACAGCAGATTGGACGGCAACTTTGCCGAGTACTCACACGCGGGTTTCGCTGCAGCTGTCTGACAATGCTTGGCTCCACTTTAACGATCAGCGTATTTTTGGGTGGATGAAGCTGGTTGCAGATCAGGATATCGCCCGGGAGTTTGCCAACCTTGGGCCCGATGTTATTGACGAGGCAGCAACTGCAGAATACTTCTTTGAAAAAATTAAAAAACGACGAGTTCCAATAAAGCAACTGCTCATGGATAACGCGATCGTGGCAGGTGTGGGCAATATCTATGCGAATGACGCACTTCACCTTGCAAAAGTGCATCCGACACGGCCCGGTAACACACTTTCGTTTGCTGAAGCGGCTGCAGTACTCTTGTCTGCACAGTCGGTTATTACGCTCGGTATTCGCCTGGGTGGTGCCACGATGGAACACTTCCGGCACATCGACGGTTTTTCAGGACAGTACCAAACGCAGGTCAGAACATATGGAAAAGACGGCACTCCCTGCCCTGTCTGTGGTACGTTAATCGAGAAAAGTACGCTGGGTGGCAGAGGAACTTTTTTCTGCCCAAGCTGCCAAGTTTAGAGATACTTTTTGAGCGCGTCAACGCTCTTGGCTAGTTGTTGTTTTTCGTGCCAATCAAGTTTGATTTCGAGTGAGTCTTCTACTCCATTTCTTCCAATAATGCAGGGCACACTTAAGGCGACACCCGAGTGCTCGTAGTAGCCGTGCAGTGGAACTGAGAGGGGAAGCACGGTGCGTGAGTTGCGTAACACTTTGCTGACAATCTCGGAGATAACGGTGCCAATTCCGTAGTAAGTTGCGCCCTTGGCCGCAATTATCTTGTAGGCAGCCTCGCGCGCTTTTTCAAATGACTTTTGAGCCTGCACTTCTGAAAACTTACTCATGAGCATCAGCGGTTGCCCGCCAACGGTGGCACTTGAGAGAGCTGGAAACGAGGTATCGCCGTGCTCTCCAAGAATATAGGCATGAATACTACTGGGGTTAACGTTTAAGAACTCAGAGAGGTGAAACCGGAATCGGGCGGTATCGAGTGTGGTACCGGAACCAAAGATTCTGCCCTTGGGAAGCCCTGCCAACTTGTAGGCTTTGTAGGTAAGAATATCAACGGGGTTACTGACAATAAGAATACTGCTATCGGGCGCATACTGCAGTACTTGAGGAATAATTCCTTCAATAATTGCGGTATTTTTTGCAGCTAGGTCAAGGCGCGTTTCGCCTGGTTTTTGGGCTGCTCCGGCTGTAATAACAACAACGTCACTATCCCGGAGATCTTCATACTTTGTTGTGGCTGT
>CAYMVN010000068.1:3632-5640 GCA_964394125.1 uncultured Pseudomonadales bacterium
TCTTGGCAAAAGGTAAGAAGCTCCTGCCGTGTTCGAGATCGAGCTCTTCTCCTTCAATTTCATCCATACAGCGCCCAAGCAGCACTAACTCATTGACAACTCCACGATGTAACAGTGAATACGCGGCGGTCATTCCGACTTTTCCGCATCCGATGATTGAAACTTTGTTAGACTCTGTTGGCTTGAGTTGCATACCTACCGCCTTTACACTAATAATTTTGTGAGTAGTGCCTTTACTGCATCTGGTACGGCTGTTACTAACGTACTCTCAGCCGTGCCTTGTGTGGTGATCTCATACTCGGTTTGGAGAATCTCAGCAACTGAATCCCGTGCATCACTGGGAAGCTCGGCAACACGGGCCTGTGCAATTTCTGTTGCAGTGCGTGTGTGCCGTGTCTTCTGAAGCGTGCTGATGTACTGCTTAAAAATAGTGTGCGCGATTTTTTCTTGTGGAGTGAGTGCAAGGAAGCGGTGTGCTGTCATACTTCCATCCTACACCACAGACGAGGGATACCGTAAGAGGCTTTTTATCTCTTCAGTAAGGTGTGGGACTGAAAGACCATAGTGTTCAAGCAAGGCTGCAGCGGGGCCTGACTCGCCAAAAGAATCTGCTACAGCGAACGAGCGGAAAATAATGGGCCGTTTGGCACGTGGTAGGTAGTGTTCGGCAAGCACGTGAGCAACCGCACTGCCCAGGCCTCCGGTGTGCTGGTGATCTTCAAAAGTAAAGATACCCCATGTTTCCTGTGCTGCTGCAAGTATTTGTGCGCTATCAAGTGGTTTTATAGTGTGCATGTTAAACACCCGGACTGAGATCTGTTCTTTTTCGAGTTCTTTTGCAACTGAAAGTGCTTGTTCAACAAAAACACCACAGGCAAAGAACGTGATGTCACTGCCCCGCTTCATAAGTCGGGCAGCACCAAGGTAGAATGGCTCGAGTGGTTCTAGATCTGCCACTGGGTATTTACTGGTTCTCAGGTACGATGGCCCGGTGTGCTGGGCAAGTGCGTACGTTGCCTCATGTGCCTCCTGTGCATCTGCAGGGACAACTACGGTCATGTGAGGCAGTACTTGCATGAGTGCAATATCTTCAAGAGACTGGTGTGTAGCGCCATCTTCACCTGTAACAAGCCCGGCATGTGCGCCTACGATAGTGACGTTCAAGTTACTATAGGCAATACTGGTGCGAATCACGCCCCAAGAGTTTGCCGGGTGAAAACACGCATAACTTGCGGCAAATACTTTTTTCCCGGCAAGTGCACAGCCTGCAGCAAGCCCTGCCAGGTTCTGTTCTGCCACGCCGACTTCGATAAAACGGTCTGGAAACTCAGTGGCAAAAGCGCGCATCTTGGTAGAGTCGGTGAGATCTGCACACAGTCCAACAACTTGTGGAAAGTCGCGCGCGGCTGCGATAAGCCCGGTTCCAAAACCATCTCGAGTTGCTCGTTTTGTTGTGGTACTCATGTGCCGAGCTCCCTCAATGCTGCTTCTGTTTCTTGGGGTGTGGGTGCTTTGCCGTGCCACTCTGGTTTATTTTCCATAAACGAAACGCCTTTTCCCGGAATGGTGTTGCAGATAACTGCCAGCGGTTGCCCAAGATGTTCAGTTGCCAGTGCAGCAAGGATTTCGGGAAACGAGTGCCCATCACAAGTTACAACTTTCCAGCCAAAGCTGCTAATTTTTTCAGAAAGTGGCTGCAGCGCCATAATATCTTCTGTAAAGCCGTCGATTTGAATACGATTGCGATCGATGAGCACGGTTAGGTTATCCAGTTTTTTATGGGCGGCAAAGAGATATGCTTCCCAGGTCTGCCCCTCCTGATGTTCACCATCACTCATGCAGCAGAAAACACGGTTGCTTTTTGCATCCATCTTCAAGCTATAACTCAGTCCGCACGCCTGAGAAAGTCCTTGCCCCAGTGGACCACTGGAGTTCTCTACCCCCGGTACGCTTCCTAGATGAGGGTGCCCTTGGAGGGGTGAGTGTAGTTTTCTGAGTGTCGTCAGTT
>CAYMVN010000069.1:0-5423 GCA_964394125.1 uncultured Pseudomonadales bacterium
TGTGCTACGACGACAACTTGGATGATACTATCGAACCAATCTTCGCATTTAAGTTACCTGAGTCTCAACTGATGATCGACCAAGGTGGCCCTGGGTTAAACCCTGAAGACCCTCCGTTCCCAGCAGGAGAGAGCCACTTCAGCATCGCTCCAAAAGTGGGTGACTGGCTGTATACCTACTGGAACCCTGCAGATGCACTCATCTTTTCACACCAAGATGCACCTGAGATGCGCACTTTTGTGGGTGACGTGAGCGTCGGGGTTGAAAACACCGTCACTGCTACGCTCAAGATCACGAGCCTCACAAATATTACGGATGTTACTGAGATTCGCTACTTGCTTGATGGGCAGACAATTATTCAGTCATTTACTGCAGACTCTCCTGAAGTCGTGAAGACAGTGTTGCCAGATGGTTCGACCGAGTACGCGATAACCTTTTCCCTCATGGGTGAATCCGCTTGGGCAGGAAACAGAAAGTACTTGCTCCCGCAAGTGGTGTTTTCCAGAGATGGTGAGACACAGATAGCTACCTATCACCCCATAGATTTCAGCACGATGTATAAGAACTTCTTTCCATTAATTTCACGGTAGTTAGGTGAAGTAAGCAGTATGCTTTTTTTCTGAGGTAAGGATGAGTTGCTCACAGATGCCTAGAAGTACCGCTAGTGCTATCACAGAGCTGCCGCCATAGGACATGAAAGGTAGTGTAACGCCGGTAATCGGGAGTAAGCCGAGGTTCATGTGGATATTGATACTCATTTGTACCAAGAATACTGTTGCGGTGGAGAGCATAAAGAGCTGCCCTGCTGTAGTTTTTACACTGTGGCTCATGTACCACAAGAAGGAAAGTAACGAAAAGTACGTCGCAATGAGTAGACTTGTGCCGAGAAAGCCGAACTCTTCAGCAAATGAGGCAAAAATAAAGTCTGTTTGTCGCTCTGGTAAAAATCTGAGGTGTGACTGCACTCCCCTGCCAATACCTCTTCCAAAGAGTGTGCCTGAACCCACGGCAATGAGTGCCTGATGCGTGTTGTAGTTCTCTGTTTTTTCTCCGGTAATGAAGATCTGTAATCGTTCTTTTTGATATGGTTGTAAGAGAAACATCCAGGAAATAAGTGCAATGACACTGCAGCCGAGCACTATCGGTACCAATCTGGTGAGCTTTATGCGCACAAACAGCAGTGGGCTCAAAAGTGCTGTCGTTACTAGCATCGCACTGCCAAGATCTGGAGCGATGAAGACCAGCGCGATAGGAATCATCGCCAAAAAAAAGGTTTTGAATAACACTTGAAAGGTAACTTCTCTGGCGCTGGTAAGGGTAATGATACTGGTAAAGAGTGCAAGCAGACCAGCTGTCTGTGAGGGTTGATATGTGAGTGGCCCGAGCTCTATCCACCGGTGTGTACCTCTGGTTGAATCGAAGACAAACAGTGGCAGCAACAGTAAAAAAATATTAAGTGTGTACAACAGCCAACGGGCTTTCAGAAGCAGTGAAAAGGGGATCTGAGAAAACAGTGCAATAACAACGCCGCCGAGGATGAAGGCAGTGAGCTGCTTCACCGCGAGTGCTGGCGCAACACTACTGAGGGTGATGCAGCTGAGTGCTCCAAGAAAAATATAAATAGCAGGAATAATCCATGTACGCATTGGTGATTAGTATATAGTATACTTTTTTTCATGCCAAAATTTATACAACTTGCTCTCATTATCTTTGCGGTAACGTCCGTCGCTATCGGAGACGTGTTTATTAAAAAAGCTGCACACACTGGCAGCCTGTCTGCTGCTTTTACGAATAAGTGGATGCTGCTGGGGGTGCTCTGCTATCTTATCCAGATTGCTCTCTTTACCTGGATGTTTGTAAAAGGATGGGATCTGAGTATTATTGGCAGTTTGCAAACGGTCTTTTATGCTGCTGTGGTGCTCAGTTTTGGTATCTTTTGGTTTGGCGAGTCGTTGACTGTCATGCAGTACGTGGGTGTGGCACTAGCCTTTATCGGTGTAATGATGATTAACTGGTTTGCAGCTGCATAAGTTGAAGCACGGCTTTTTAGGTACAAGAAGGGCCGCCCGCGGGCGGCCCTTTCCTGTGTCGGTACTGGTTTAAAACTACTAGCGAGTAGCTTTAAGTGCCATCTCGACATACTTCACACACTGCCCTTGATTCTTGAAAGTAGGTGTGTTGAAGGTCATCCAACCCTCGTTTTTGCAGGTATCTTTCTCGGTTGGTGGCCCAACTTGTGGATCAAAGTTGAAGGTGGTGACACCATCAGCTGTTCCAAACTGGAAAGCATCTACTTGACCAGTGTAGCCATCAGCATATGGCTCGCCAACTCTGAAGCCCATAAAGGAGTCAGTGGTTCTGAGCTTTGCACTGGGATACGCTGCCAAGATCTCACTCCAGGTACGAGGTGTCTGTCCTGCTATGACAGTTCCTGGCCAAACTGAGCCTGAGTACGTCCAGCGGGCGGTGCCGCCAGCGAGGGCGTCCCACTCTTGCCAAGTGTTCTGCAACACTGAACCGTTATTCTTAGGAACGAAGGTAAGTCTGCGTTGCCAAGTATCACTGCCGTTAAAGCTGACATTGAACTGCAAGTATGCAGAACGGTTGGCACTGCCTCCGTTGCCCTCACTCGGGTTGTAGGTACTAAACTTCAGTGTAGTGATATCAGAAAGTGGGGTGCTCTTAAACCGGTAGGTGGCAATGTTTTTTCGCTCTGAACCGGTAACACTCATCTGGACACTGCCCGCGCCAAGTGGTGCAGTCGCTGGCCCCATGACAAAACTACCCAGCGTTGGGACAACTTGGTCTGTCTCATCGTTGTAGAAGAACCACTTGCCGTTTGTAACAGCATTCATTTGGTTGGACTCAAGAGAAGACGGAAGCACCAGTTCTGTCATATCAGCTGCAAGTACAGGTGATACAAAAAATGCAGCTATTCCAAGTGTCGCAATACTTGAGAATGCTGCGTTTCTGAGCGATTTTTTTAGGTTCATGCTCTCCTTTCAAATAGTGTACCTTTCGACTATACCGAACTGAGAGAAGCATTGCAACCGCAACTAATTTTTAATCTGTTACAGTGTTTGAAAAGTTGAGTTGGCTGTTTTTTTTGAGTATTTCGTGCCGATAATTTCGGAGCGCACACACTCACCAACTTCGGCATCAATGATCTCAACGATCCCAGCCATTTCTCTGCAAAGTACAACTGGGCAGAGTACGCTCATGAGGCTCAAAATATACAGTACTTCCTCATGTGAGTGCGATTCTAGTGGGAAAATAACGTGATTATTTCTAGAATCATGCGTTGTTAAGGCACCTTTGTGATGTATCGGCGCATAGCGTAGTGTGTGCGCATTGTGCGTTAGATCAACTGGTTCGAGCTTGTATTCACAAACTCCCCAATAGTAGGTGTACTTTTCTGATGACATAATTACTTTTACTAATACTTCTAGTAGTATATCATATTTATCCTATAATAATATATCTAACTATGATATAATACATATTTAATACATCTTATACCTTTTTATGGACTTCCATCCTGAAAAAGTAGCGCAAACACGACAAACAGCACTGAAAGCCCTCAAAAGAGCTGTATATACCGAGCGTATTGATCTTGAGGCAGTTCTGGCTGCACAGAAGCAGAGACTGTCTGACCAGCTACCAAACTACCACGAAATACAAAAATACTTGCTCGGTGCAGGATTTTTTTTAGAGACGACTCCTCGAGATACAGCAACAACTAAAGCACAAGTACTGCCGATGTCGCCTTTTGAAAAGGAACAATTAAGACTCAGCGGTGAGGTTTTTGCAAACGACAGAGTAGATCTGCACGTGATCAAAGTGCTTGAAGCCTGCCTGAGTGGCGACACCACATTTTCAGATTTCTGGACAATCTACTCTCAAGATGGCTATCTACTAGCTGCTGTCACAAGTGAGTTCCTTTCGCTGCACTGTACCCAGATAGTGAGCTTCCTAGAAGCCCGAGAAAAATCGAGACACGAGTTCGCTTCAGTCGTGCAGCTCTTTCAAGACAATAATCTGGATAGCACCATCAACTCAAGTATACCGATACCGATCTGCATGCTGCAGCTTGATGACCACAAACGTGTCTTGGAACAACTACACCTCTCTGTCTCAGAGCGATACTTAGCCATGACAAACGTGCTGCTGGGGATTGCAGAAAAAAAGGAACATAAAGGAAATTACATTGCAGAGATGCTCCTTCATTTTCCATCAAAAAAAGCAACACAGTTCTCTCTCTATGGACAAAAACAGCGAGAAGATTCACCTACTCCTCCACCGCAAGACTACTTTGCTGATGTTGAGACGCAGTGTAAAAGATTAGCTCTGTCGTTTGCTGATTTTGTTTACAAGCAGCAACAACATGAAAAAAATAAGCAGCTCACGAACCCCATTACACAAAAAATCTGTGGTACAACAGCAAACTGGTTCAATGAGGGTGCCGGAGAGTTCTTGGCACACTTTCACGAGCGAACATCTCTCTGGCTTACGGAGCTGACTGTTACCGACGTTTTACAGATCTTGTTTGAGCCAAAGCTTGTGGTGCGGTACGACACAGATACTGAGAGTCGGTTCCATGCCATCTCACACATTTTAATTGAGAGCATTGCCTTAGCCTACGATCCAAGTACTAGTACTCAGGGCTTTTTCACGTTTACACACCGATTATTGGCTGTCGCTGAAGAGTTAAGAGCACGTAATTCACCACTCAATTCAAGTGAAGAACTCAGTCACTGCGTACTCGACCTGCTTGTGCATGATGAAAAACTAGAAGCAGTGTACGCGAATATCTCTCGGAAACTCAACAAAGAAAATACCTTTGCAACTGCAAAAGAATACTTTAAAACCAATGGCTTAACGATAACACTGTTACCAAAAAAGCCTCAAAGTAACACACGCGTTCAAGTGATCTCAGATAGTGAGCGTGTCGTCATGAAACGACAAACTAGTGATCCTGCCACACTTGCTGTTGATTCACACGTTGCTGAACTTCTGAAGCAGTACGTGCAGGGCAAACATATTCGGTTGTGTGGTGTGTATAACCAGAAAAGTGAGCTCATAGCTGTGTGTATGGATGAATTTATTGAAAAGCATCTTGTAGAGACCGTACAGTTTCTTACCGCACGATCAACTGTAACGGAGCGATTTAACCAGCTTGGGGCTGTACTCCACTCACTCGGTTTAATTGCAGTGCCTGTTCGGGAGCAACCAGCCCCGGTTTGTCTGTTACACGTTGATGATACAAAAAAGCTGGGCAGAATCTTAGGGCTTGAACACGTGACTACTCCAGGAACTACCAGCGCAAATGGCCCTGACAGAGTCGCACAAATGCTGCAGGAAAGACCATCAAGAAAAGCGACTCGTCACTTGATTCTCGGACAGTCTGGTACAGGCAACCCGCC
>CAYMVN010000070.1:0-5378 GCA_964394125.1 uncultured Pseudomonadales bacterium
CTCGCTCAGGACTCCTCTAACTTCCCCGAGAGAGCATGCTTCATCTTCTGAAGAATGCTCTCTCACAAACACCCCATGTTAACTGTTTCCCTAAAACTTGCATTCTTTCATACTTCGGTGTACACTTGTGTTTATAAAGTATGAAAACTTCATACTTTTGAAGAAAGGCAGATATGACTCGCGGAATTGAAACAGGCACTCAGTCAGAGTTCCCAAAAGAAACGTTCGCAGAAGTTGCAAAGCTCTTAGTACAAGCAGGTCAGTACAGTCCTGAACAGTTGGCAGAATTTTTAGAGACTCGGGCAGCACAAAAGCTTAATACAGCCTGTACCCGTAATGGAGGCGATAAGGACGAGGCAACTTTTGATCTCAGCAGAGCAGTCAGTACTTTTACCTCCACCGCAGACACTTGGCTCAGAGATCTTCCTAAAAACCCAGCAGCAGAGACAGCTTCAACAGAATCACTTCCTAAAGCACCACAAAAGGGGTATACTACACGTAGAATATTGTAAAAAAGCGAAAGACGCTGCTTAGCAGGCGGCGACTGTGAACATCACACGCTTTGTGAGGAGTAACAACCTATACCGGGTAAGCCCGTAATCGCTGGAAATAAGTAGTACAAAAGGTGGCACCGTTTTTTGTCATAACAAAAAACCCTCTTGGTAGTATGGCTCGGCCGTGCTTCCAAGAGGGTTTTTTTTGTACAAACAGAGCCCAAAATTAAAGGAGTCATATGTTAGATCTCAAGTTTATCCGTGAAAACGCGGCGCTCGTCGAGCAGGCTGCCCGTGACAAGCAACAAGATCCACAAGTAGTTGGAAACCTCCTAACTGCTGACGCGCAGCGCAGAGAGCTGCAACAAACGGTCGACGACTTACGTCGACAGAGCAACGAGTTAGTAGACAGTATAAAAAATGCAGTGGGTAAAGGCGAGAAGCCAAGTCCTGAAAACATTGCACAGGGCAAAGAAATTAAAGAACGCTTAAAAGCATGTGAGCCACAACTAAAAGAGCTTGAAGAGAAGGTACAACAGCTTGCCTACCACATTCCCAACATTCCTGCCGCTGAAGTTCCGATCGCTCCAGACGAATCAGGCAACGTTGAAGTCAGAACGTGGGGCAGTGTTCCACAGTTTTCATTCAAACCAAAAGCACATCAGGTACTGATGGAAGAGCTCGACCTGGTTGATACCAAACGTGCCACCACCATCGGCGGATTTCGTTCTTACTTTTTGAAGAATGACGCAGTGCTCCTTGAACAAGCACTGCTGAGCTACGCCATGCAACTTCTCGTTGCAGATGGTTTTACGCCTATGACCGCGCCTATTCTCGTCAACGATGCCGCCATGTGGGGCACCGGCTACTTCCCGTGGGGCAAAGAAGATCACTACCGCACACAAGATGATCAAATCTTAGCCGGAACTGCCGAAGTTGCGCTCACCGCGTACCGTGGGGGAGAGATTCTCAGCGAGAAAGAGCTACCTATCAAGATGGTCGGTATTTCGCCGTGTTTCAGAAGAGAAGTGGGGACGTATGGAAAAGATACGCAGGGCATTATCCGCGTGCACCAGTTTACGAAAGTAGAACAAGTGGTGTACACCGTTGCTGATGAAGTAGAAACGCAAAAGTGGCATGAAAAAATGGTGGGGTATGCAGAAACACTGCTGCAGAACTTACAGATTCCCTATCATGTGCTCCTCATGTGCAGTGGCGATATGGGTGCCGGACAGCGTAAAAAATACGACATCGAAAGCTGGTTCCCTGGTCAAGATACCTACCGAGAAACTCACTCGGCTAGTTACTTCAATGACTTCCAAGCTCGCCGGCTGAACATCCGTTACAAAGCAAGTGATGGCACCCTCAAGTTTGTGTACACCTTGAACAACACGATGGCTGCATCTCCAAGACTGTTGGCAGCGCTACTAGAAAACTACCAACAAGCTGACGGCAGTATCCGTATCCCTGAGGTTCTGCAACCATTCATGGGCGGAAGAACGGTGATAGAGAAGCGAAAATAAAGTATATAAGCCCGTCAGTTTTCTACAAACTGACGGGCTCATTTTTTTTGTTCACGTGTGTTGAGTTATTTTACGTCACTATCTTGCTGTGGGATCAAACTGCTTGTCACAGACAGTGGCCCCACTTTCGATGAAGCACTGTATCTCTGGGGTCAAGATGAAAAAGAAGCCCAGCAGTGCAGCAGCAGTGGTTTCAAGGGTGTATACCACACCCCCTTCCTTCGCCACTGTCGTCCCAATATTTAGTACGAGTCCAGGCGCAGGGAAGATCCTGAATGAAGGGGCATCTTCCCACCCTCCAAAGCCTTTGGCCTCCATGTCGTCACGCAGTGCTTTGTAGTCCGCCTTTGTCAGCAGAAATCTTGCTTGAATGTACTCATGTGGATACATGCAAGCAATAAGACTTGCCCCGCTTGGGGTATTCCCAGAGAACGCCACATGGATTGAGAAACCTGCACCCGTTATGGGTGCCATGAAACCAAAGCCTAGAGGACGAAAGGCAACTGGTTCCGTCACCGCGCATTTCATGCGCGGCGTTGTCACACTCAGCTGCGAGTACATTTCAAAGTACTGATCTGGTGACGCCCAAAGTTCTGGCGCTTGCAGCCGTTTTTTACTCAGATAGTCGAGGTAAGAAACTAACTTTGTAAAGAATCGTGACAGAATTACGGGATCAACAGAATCGACTGTAGCATCTCGTGCTACAGCAGTTAATCCATCGTCTGTCACATCTTGGCGGACTGCCCAGATACCCTGCGTCGTACTATGCATCGGTGGCTCGTTTACTACGGGCCAATCATGCAGACGCAACAGATCAGGGTATTTTTCCTCAATAACCAGCTCTGTTGCCCCATTCACGAAGTAATAGAGCGTGCTATTACTACCAAGGTAGTACCGTGTTGCGCTCCCTTCTTGCGTGAACCTGAGCATACTGTAGTATGCCCCGTCTGGGGGGCAAAACGAGAGTCCAGTTGTTGTATCCGTCCCACAACCTGTGGGATCAGCGACTACAGGATCAAACCGGTAGGTTTTTTGCGGCTCTGAGTTACTGATGATTGGCAGGTAGACGGCATTCACGCTGTCCTGTGCAGCTGCTGGCAGTACCATGCTCAGCAGTACTACAACTGCAATGAGATAACCACAAAATTTACGCATTTTATTACTCCTTGAGGCCTCGGCCTCTGAAAAAATCAACACATGTGAACGATCTTCCTACACATCAGTACTTCACGAGGTGTGAAATGGATGTGTAAGAGATGTGTATTATACTGAAAGAACTTGAAAAGTGTTGAATAAAAAAGTGCTGCATCGTACGGTTGGCCATACGATGCAGCGAATACATCTAGGTTTAATTACGAACGACTACCGGAAGAAAACTCCGGTATTCGAGGGATAGCAGAATGCTATCACAGGCGAACGTCCAACAGAGCTGGGCGGTGCCGCTCTCATCTTTCAAAGACAAGAACAACTGGTCTGTCAGCCCTTCCAGCGGGATCACTCCAGAAAACACAAACGTTTGGGTGATTCCCAAACTTTGTGTTCTCGAGAACTGTAGACCGGCACTAATGAGGTCAGTGCCGATCAAGGTCAGCGTCAACTGTTGTGTTGAGCTGACTGCCGCAGTGCGTGTGATTTCTGTGTTCCAGCTTATTTGGAGCTGTTGTAACACAGTACCCGTTTCTATGGGTACACCTACAGTATCATCACTTCCGAGACTGGGAATGATGGCAGTGCTGTCACCAATCCAGTCCAAAAACTCAGATACTCTGGTGTACACGCCGGGGATGTTCGGTCGGGCACATCCCCTGCCGTAGCTTGTTATACCCACGATGCGCCAAATTTGGCCATCCTGGGCAACAAGTGGGCCGCCACTGTCGCCGCCACACGAATCACGCATTCCTTCCGCGTACCCGGCGCAGATCTGGCGCACAGTTACGCCAGTAAATGTTGCGGCACAGCTGACCTGGTTAAAGATTGGCAGCTCAACTTCTTGGAGCCACTGGACTAACCAGCCCTGCTCCTGGGTTGCGCCCCAACCAGTTGCCCAGGTCAATGCACCCTCATCTTCAAGATGAGAGTTCGCAACAGGTAGAGCTACTGTCTGTACCCAATCCGTTATTTCAAATGGATTGGGTAAAAAGATGAGTGCAATGTCGTGGTCATAGTTATCTGCACTGCCCACATATTCTTGGTGAATCAGGAAGTGACTCGACCACTGCGTTTGTTGATGCGGACTTGTTGTTGACCGATCCACCACACCTGCCAGTACGTTGACTTGCTTAACACCGTCATCCATACAGTGTGCTGCGGTGAGCACAATTTGCGGCGTGATCAACGATCCTCCACAAAAGTTGTGGCCGGTTGACAAGAAGACTTGCCAGGGCCACTCACCTTCAGCCGCATCTTCACCACCAACAATTGTTGGTGCGGTAGTGAAATTTTGATGATTTACTTCAGACTGCGCTAGAGCTGGGGAAAGGGCAAACGTGAACAACATAAGCATACTGATTAGTACAGCTACTGATTTTCTCACGAGACCTCCTGTCTCTTCCTACAAAAAAAAACCTAGATTTTAACGAACTTCCGCTCAGTGACTTCGAAATGAAGTCCAAGCGGAGCCTATAGTATAGCATATATTGATACATATTACATGTGTAAAAATAGGGTACCCCCCGAACCCATCTTCGCCTCATACTGGCAAAACTGAGGATCATCTGCTATAACTAACCGGCGTAGAGAGAGCACCTATGTTTGCATTCATTTCAAAACTATTCGACGAAAATCAAAAAACACTCGATAAGTATCAAAAAATCGTTGCTGAGATCTCGGCGTTTGAGCCTCAATTACAGAAACTTTCAGACGCCAAACTGGCAGCACAAACCAAGAAGTTTAAGGCACGCATTGCTGAAGAGCAGAAACAGGGAAAGCAAGATGAGGCAATCCTTTCTGAGCTACTTCCAGAAGCCTTTGCAACCGTCCGGGAAGTTTCTCGCCGGGTACTGGGCATGCGCCACTTTGATGTACAGCTCATAGCTGGTATTGCTCTGCACTACGGCACGATCACCGAACAAAAAACCGGAGAGGGTAAAACACTCACTGTCACCGCCCCGTTATACTTGAATGCACTACTTGGAAAAGGTGCGCACCTCGTCACTGTAAACGACTACTTGGCTGAGCTGGGTGCAGGCTGGATGGGGCAGGTGTATGCCTTTTTAGGCATGACGACCTCAGTTATCGTTCACGAGAAATCAAGTACGTACAACAATGACTATGCCAGTGAAGAGCGCGGCGATGAGCGGCTCGAACACTTTGAGCCAATCACCCGCAAAGAGGCCTATGCAGCAGATATTACGTATGGAAC
>CAYMVN010000071.1:0-510 GCA_964394125.1 uncultured Pseudomonadales bacterium
GACCGCACAACTTGTTTCATCACAAGAGGTATCAATTGCCAGGATGTACTCAGGGCGTTTACTCATACAGGTGTATCTTTCTAAAGTCACCACAGTCTTCAAGTGTGCAGTGCAGTGAGGGAACTCCGGCTTCAGCAAGCAGCGGGGCACAAAACTCAGCTACCTGAGACCACCACTCAACAACGATCAAGGTCTGTGGACGCAGCAGTGTTTTGAACTCAAGCTTCTCGAAGTGTTGCTGGCTGTCTACTTTCCAAAAATCTGCATGGATGAATGTTCCGGGTACTGCGTGTCGCTCAAATTCGTACGACTCGTAGTAACTATACGTTGGTGAGTGCAGCTCTTCTGTGATATGTAGAAACTCTGCCACACCTTTCGCAAAGACGGTTTTACCAGCCCCAAGTGGGCCATCAAGCCCAATAACCAGCCCCGTGCTCTTTACTGCTTCCCAGTGTTTCAGTACGAGTCTCCCAGCCAGTGCTTTTGTTTCTTCCTCAGAGTGCAGCTCAA
>CAYMVN010000071.1:520-5330 GCA_964394125.1 uncultured Pseudomonadales bacterium
AAGCGTGGGTGCCTGAGACGCTTCTGCAGGAAGTACTGCGCCTGTTCTGAGTGTCACTGGAGTACTCAGCGTAGTGTCTATGACTGTTGAAGGAGGGTTTGGCGGCAGTGTTCCGGCATCGAAACAATAGTCGATACACTTTTTTTGTGCCTGAGAGAGTGATGAAAAAATATCTTCTAGAGTGTAGGGGCGTTTTTTACCCGAGCCGTTTGCTGAAGTTGCAGTGATTGGTTTGCCGTATGCTGCTAGCAGCTGTAGAACGAAGTGATTGTCTGGAATGCGCACCCCGATTGTGCCAAACTCTGAGGCAACGCCAGGAGCAAGTGTCCCTTCTTTCACCGCCGATACAATAGTAACTGGGCCAGGCAAGAACTGTGCGTAGAGCGCTTCAGCCTGTGGTGTAATCTCAGCAAACTGCTGCGCCTGGGCAAGTGAAGTGACGGCAATCGAGAGTGGTTTTCCTTCTCGTCTTGATTTATAACGAAGTAGTTTCTCTACCGCGTGCGGTTGTGTAGCATCAACGCCAGCTCCGTAGGTAGTCTCGGTAGGAAAGATGATGAGGCCACCTTTTTTAAGTACCTCACATGCTGCACGTACTGCTGCTTGCTCGTCTGTTTCTGCTAGTTTGAGTATTTGCATACAACCTGTATTATAGCGTGGTATATAATAAAGACACTCTATGTATCAAGCTACGCCGCAGTTTGTCTCTTCCCAGGTTCCACAAGCTGGAAAGTTTAACTTATTTTTGAAGACTCACGAGATGAATGAGCTTGCAAAAGTGCTGCAGCGAGTTGCTAGTCTACCCAAAAAAGAGCGTGAAGTGTGGGCAAAAGAGCACGCCAGTATTGTACAGCACGCAGTCGACTTCTTTGTACAAGAATCAAACGAGACACTCTCAGAACTCTCTTTAGATGCTGAAGCTCTTGAGCTTTCAAAGCAGCTAGTTATTTCATTACGGGATGCTGTAGACATGGCACAAGGTATCTTGTCCGTCTCAGACACCACAAAAAGTTAAGTTGTATGTTTGCTTGGTTTACGCTCCTTATCTATCAGCCTTTTTTGAACGTGCTTGTGTTCTTTTACTGGATTCTTGACCTGGCAAGCAGCCATCAGGGAGACATGGGTGTGGCAGTTATTCTACTCACACTTTTTATTCGAGTGCTTATGCTCCCACTAACAATTGCTGAACACAAAGGTGAAAAGAGCAGACGAGAGATAAGTGAAGCCCTCAAAGAGATCGAGACCAAGTTTGCAGCCGATCACGTACAGCGAGAAAAGGCAAAAAAAGAAGTCATGCAGTCGAATCGAGGCATCTTGATAGCAGAGGTTTTTAACCTCACTGTGCAAGTAATTATTGCGCTCATGCTCTACTTTATCTTCAAGCATGGCCTCACTGGGGGTGACAAACACCTCATCTATCCATTCTTGCAGCGAGTTGAGCTGCCAAAAGTGCCGATGTTCATGGGCACCTACGACCTCACGCAACCCAGCCTGTTATTCAATGCCATTCAAACATTCCTTATCTTTGTACTAGAAACACTGCACATGTACACTTCGCCGTATCCAACAACTCGGGGTCAAGTGGTACGGATGCAGCTGGTGCTACCGGCTGTCTCGTTCCTTATTTTCTTAGGACTGCCTGCTGGTAAGAAGTTATTTATCATTACCACTTTGTCATTTAGCATCGTTGTTGCACTTATTCGCGCCGTACAGCGATGGTTCTCTGAGTATGCATACAAAAAACAGGCACAAGAAGCGCAAAAAGATGCTGGTGAGCGAGTTGTGGTAGAGGTACAGTAGTGTACAATAGAGAGATATATGGAGTTCGATAAGTTAGTTGTTTCGTTTCTGGTTGATGAAGTCGTTGGTGGCTTCTTTATCTCGGTACCTCCTGGTCACATTGCCTGTGTCTACGATCGTGGGCGTGGTGTACTGCCGCATGTCTGGGGCCCGGGGCTGCACTTCAAGATTCCCTTTTGGCAAGTTGCCAAGTTATTTAACGCCCAAATGCTCGAGTACTCGATGCGCGATGGCTTTGATTTTTCTGCAAACAAAGAGTCACTCGGTGACTCACCAATCGTGACCACAACTCGTGATGGAGAAGACATTCAAGTAGAAGGCTCAATTCTCTTTAGAATTGATCGCGTCAATGCACCTGAACTGTGGGAAAACATTGGTGAAAATGTTGTTTCAAAAGTGGTGCGACCAATCGCCAGAAGTCGTGTGGCAAGTGTCTTTGCAGAAAAGTCACTCGATGAAATTAAGAAGAACCGAAGTGAAGTTGAAGCAGTTGTTAAAAAAGAACTCAATCAATACTTCAGTGATCGTGGGCTGAACTGTGAGGGATTCTTACTTTCAACGATTAAGCGCGCTAAAGATGGAAAAGCAGAGCTTGTTGTTGAACACGAACCACAACAGTTCTCGTATCCACAGCCAGTCATGTATCAATACATGCCGCAACAACAAGATCATCACTAGTCGGCGTCACACTGCCCTTGACAGACAATTAGCAGTCTAATAGACTATCTGCTTATACAGCACGTACTAACAGTACTTAGTTATAAAGGAGTTCTATGGCAGATATTTCAATCGCCTCTATTCACCCAAACCCTGGCTATGTTTTGGTTGAGCCAGCTCAACAAGCCAAACAAACAGCTTCAGGCATTTACTTACCAGAATCACAAGGTGAAAAACCACAACATGGTACCGTGTTAGCATGCGGCGCAGCTGGTGTTGAGGATGGTGTAACTGTGCAGTGCCCCGTTAAAAAAGGTGACGCCGTTATCTACAAAAAGTGGGGTGGTAACGAGTTCAAAATTGGTGACGTTGAGTACCAATTCTTAAAGTTTAATGACGTATTAGCAGTAATTAAGTAACTATTTATTCAAGGAACTAACTATGGCACAAGCAAAACAACTCGCATTCAGTGATGATGCACGACAAAAAATGCTCGCAGGTATCAACAAACTTGCAGCAGCAGTGGTAACCACACTCGGACCAAAAGGACGCAACGTTGCGATCGATAAAGCATGGGGCTCTCCAACAGTGCTCCACGATGGAGTGAGTGTTGCAAAAGAAATTGTCCTCGAGGACAAGTTCGAGAACATGGGCGCCCAGCTGGTCAAAGAAGCAGCAAACAGAACAAACGACAGTACTGGTGATGGAACCACCACAGCAACCCTGTTAGCGCAACACATTACCAACAAAGGAATGAAGTACGTGACCGCAGGGGTGAACCCAATGATCATGAAGCGTGGTATCGACCGTGCTGTTGAAGTGGTCATGAAAGAAATTGCCCGACTGGCAAAACCAGTAAAAGAAAGTGACTGGGAGAAAGTAGCAACTATCTCTGCACAGAATGCCGTTATTGGTGCAAAAGTTGCTGAAGCACTCAAACTGGTAGGTAAAGATGGTGTGCTGGAAGTTGAAGAAGGCAAGACCATGGACATCACCATCGACCACAAAAAAGGAATGGTGCTTGAAAAGGGCTACGCTTCTCCATACTTTGTAACCAACTCTGACTCGATGGAAAGTGAGATCAAGAACCCATACATCTTGGTGACTGATCAAAAGGTTTCGAGCATTCAAGATCTTATCCCGATGCTTGAGAACTTCATGAAGGTCAGTAAAGACCTAGTGATCATTGCCGACGATATTGATGGCGAAGCCTTAACCACTTTGGTTGTGAACAAACTGCGTGGCACCTTTAATGTGCTGGCAATTAAAGCACCTGGTTTTGGTGACCGTAAAAAAGAGCTGTTACAAGATATTGCTGTCTTAACCGGTGCAAATATCATTTCTGCTGAGACTGGCCGCGCGCTGAAAGATGCTTCTGTTGAAGATCTCGGTCGAGCTGACATGGTTCGTTCAACCAAAGATGAAACAGTCATCGTTGGTGGAAAAGGCACTCAGTCTGACATCGATGGAAGAATCGCTCAGATCACCGCTCAATACGAGAAAGCAACTTCAGAGTTCGATAAAGAAAAACTCAACGAGCGCAAAGCAAAACTAACTGGTGGCGTTGCTGTTATTCAAGTTGGTGCTGCAAGTGAAGTTGAGATGAAGAACTTGCAAGAGCGTGTCAAAGACGCAAAAGGTGCACTGAAGGCTGCAATTGACAGCGGTATCACTCCAGGCGGCGGTGTTACCTATATTCAAGCTGCAAAAGTCTTAGCAAAGCTGAAGGGCGAGAGCTATGATGAGCAGGTTGGTATTACTCTGATTGCAGAAGTGCTTGAACAACCACTCCGCATGTTGGCCAGAAACTCTGGTGTTGATGAGGGGGAAGTGTTGTATCAGATTAAGCAAAAAGATGATGCAGCCTTTGGATTTGATGTTATCACCAACACGTTCGGTGATATGGTCAAGGCTGGTGTGATCGAACCAGCAAAGGTTGAGATCGAGGCGCTGCGCAATGCTGCGTCAGTCGGTTCAATGATCTTAACAACCGAGTGTCTGATCACAGACGTTCCTGAAGACAAGAAACCAATGCCTCCAGCAGGTGGCGGTATGGACATGATGTAGTCTCTTGTATAAGAGGCTCACTCCTTAAAAAGCGGGGATAACACCCCGCTTTTTTTGTGGGAGAAACTTGTTCAAAAAAGTCACATTTAAGAAATGATGTGCGACCAACTCGAAATATCGTTATGTTTCAGTGATGGTATATTGTTGTTATTAACTAAAACTGCTTCAGAGATTTGCCGAAATGCGGACGTTAATTCCTGTGCGTTACTTGCATCAGCACAGGAGGAGTTAAATTGTGCAGTTAAAAAATGTGTGAGCATAACTGGGTTTACAGTATCAATAAACC
>CAYMVN010000072.1:0-5271 GCA_964394125.1 uncultured Pseudomonadales bacterium
AGCTCATAACACAACTTAACCCACTGCTTCCCCTCGAAAAAGCAGCCAGTTGGGCGCACTGCATTGTGGGCACACCACAGCTCCAGCTTTCAAACCTTGCACTGCCCGGGGTTGCAAACTCGGCTCAATTTCTTGAGTACCATAAGCTCATTGGTAACCTCAGCACCGCCGAAAAATCGAGCCTTACCGAGACCCTCCGCTCATATATACAGCTGAATATTGGTGGTGAAGTATGGTTTGTTCCTGAAAGTTACCTCGCTGCACCTGGCTGTTCGTACAGCACAGAGCTACAGTGTGCCATCGGCCCGTGTGGCATTCCCCTCAAAGATGACCCGCTCGCGTACACAAAAAATGAGTATGACGCGCTGCTCGCAGCACTCTCAGATTCACCAGAAGCAGCCTTCGAGAACTTTTCGGCAGAGACACAAGCCTACCTTGGCAGCATCGCGACTTGGTTGATACAGGAACTTTTTGTTTCAAGTGCGTCGCTTGAAAGAATTTTAATTGGGGATGTCTTCAAACGAGAAGAGGTTACCCTGCAGGTGCTCTTGCCCCTGCGCTCTTTTCTGATGCACTCACACAACCCATTTGCCCAGGTGTATTGGTACATACTTTCACTGCATGAGGCAGATGACACCACGATGCTCAAGAAACTTGCTCAGTTGCAGCACGCACCCAAAGAACAGAGTGTACAGACGGGTGAAGAAGTAGTGCTATTCTCCGCTCACAATTTCGTGTAAGCGGCGGATATTTTCGGCATCAGGACCTTCACCAGCAATGCCGGGAACTTCGAGGATAAGGGGCACTGTTTGTAGCTCAGGAAGTGCCAAAAAATGCTGAAAGCCTGCAAGCCCCACTTGCCCATCACCCAGATTTTCATGTCGATCTCTGCCGCTACCAAACGGATCTCGACTATCATTAACGTGAATACAACCGAGTGTTTCCCAGAGCTCCAGCCGTGAGATTTCTGCTGCAGCACTGGCAGGTTCTCGGCCAATTTTTTCAGCAGCAAATAGTTGTGCCTGCGGCGCTGACGCACCAAGATAGTAGCCCGCAGCGTGAGCATGGCAGGTATCAAAGCACCAGCCCACCCTCTTGTTTGTCACGAATTTACCGCGCTTTTCTAGCTCACGCAGGAGCCAAGCAATTTCTTCTAAGTTCCCACCGATCTTGCCATTCTGTCCTGCCGCGTTCTCAATCAAGAACCGTGAGTTTGCCGGAGTAGCTTCCAGAATCTTTTGAATGCTGTCCAAAATCTGTGCTCTACTTGCTTCCCAGCCCCGTCCTTGGTGGCTGCCCACATGCACGACAACACCCGAACCATGGATGGCTGCATCGAACTCAAGCTCGTACTGCAAAGACGCGAACGACTTACGAAGTGTTTCCGGATTATCACTCGCTAAGTTTACAAGATAGAGTGCATGAGTAATAATTGGCTGTATCTTGTATTTTTCTTGTTCTGAGAAAAATTTGTCAGTGACAATTTCTGAGAGTGGTTTCTTGTTCCAAATGCGCGGACTGCCCGAAAAAAGTTGCAGTGCCGTACACCCGATACTCGCCGCTCGCTCAAACGCCGTAAAGAGCCCCCCAGCAGTAGAAACATGTGCGCCAATTTTTCGTTGCATATGTGTGTAGAATAGCACATATGCAAGAACTCAACATTGAAGGCTTTAGAGTCTTTTGTCAGAACCGAGAAGAAGTGTTTACACTTCGCCGTGAGATTTTTTCCGCGCATTGTTACTACTTTGAAACAGAGTCCCCTTCTCCAGTGATTCTCGACATTGGGGCACACATTGGTCTTGCCACGCTCTACTTCAAAAAACTCTACCCTACCGCACACATTACCGCTGTTGAGCCACACCCTACTTCATTTTCACTCCTCAAGAAAAACTGTTTCGAGAACATGCTTACAGATGTGACGCTCCACAACAGTGCGGTGGTCGATGATACTGAAAAGCACCCCACGCTCCTCTTGCACACCGACACAAAAGATCAGTGGCTCAGCACAACTGGGGTGGTGATCGATGCCTGGAACGGCGAGCAAGAAACGAAAGAATTAGTTGTCCCAACCTGCACCCTTGCTTCACTGATCACTGGGCCGGTCGATCTACTCAAGATGGATATCGAAGGCGCTGAGCAGAAAGTCATGCTTGCAGCAGGCAGTAAACTACAGCTCGTACAGCAAGTACTCATCGAGTTTCATCCACACGTTGGTCAAGATATTAAAAAATTAGCACACTTTTTGGAGCTCGCCGGCTTTGATCTCTCGTACACTCAAGACGGCAAAGAACAAGACCTTGAGGCCGTAAATCCACGGAGACTGATCTTAATTACGGGAACACGAGAGTAAAAAGCGACGGCACTACTCCTTAAACAGTGGGAACTGACGGGCAAGAGTGCGAACTTCTTCGGCAATCTTCAAGAGTGTCTCATCTTTGAGGGCTTTCGAACGGAACATCTTCAAGAATGTCTGCCGCGCCTGTGACTCTGTTGGCAGCTGTTCTTTCGTTACGTGTTTTACAACGGTTGCGATCCAGGTTGCGATCTGTCGCATCTCTTTTTCTTTCATGCCCCTTGTCGTGACCAGTGGCGTACCAATTCGTAAGCCGGAAGGATAAAACGGCGAACCTTTTTCTGTTGGCACTGTATTTTTATTTGCATAGATGCCAGCAACATCAAGGGCAAACGCTACTTGTGTACCTAACCCAACACCGAGTGGTGTTAAATCTATAACCATGAGGTGTGTTTCAGTTCCTCCACCAACGAGTTCGAGACCTTGCTCCATCAGTTCATCAGCAAGCGCATTTGCGTTGAGTCTAATTTGATGTGCATACTTCTTGAACTTAGCAGTGCTCGCTTCAGCTGCAGCCAGTGCAATTGCAGCAGTTGTTGCGTTGTGTGGACCACCCTGTAGCCCTGGAATAATGGCTGAGTCTATTTTTTTACCAAGCTCAGGGTCACGATGTAACCCGCGGGCAGTCACTAGAATCATTGCGCCCCGAGGGCCACGGAATGTCTTGTGAGTTGTCGTCATTACCACATCTGCATATGGCACGGGAGACTGGTGTTCATCAGCAATGACGAGCCCTGTCACATGCGAAATATCAGCAACCAGCCATGCCCCAACTCTATCTGCTATGGCTCTAAACTTCTTAAAATCAAGCTCAAATGGATAGGCAGTGTTACCAGCCACAATCACTTTTGGCTTGTGTTCAAGTGCAAGCCGCTCAACTTCTTCGAAATCAATCCGCGCATCAGCTTTTACTCCGTACTGCACTGAAGTATAGAAACGACCAGAAGCGGTAACGTCTGGATGTCCGTGCGTGAGGTGTCCACCCATCGAGAGCTTGAGCCCCATCAGTGTGTCTCCTGGCTTCATTAGCGCAAAATAAATAGCAAAGTTTGCAGGACTTCCCGAGTATGGCTGCACATTTACGTACGGCACCGAGAATAGTTTTTTCACCCGCTCAATTGCCAAAGTTTCGATCTCGTCGATGAACTGATTTCCTTCGTAGTAGCGACGTCCCGGATACCCTTCGGCATACTTATTAGACAAACACGACGACAGAACTTCTGAAACTGCGGGAGAAGTGTTATTTTCTGAAGGAATCAGTCCAATTTTATCAAGCTGGCGATTCTCTTCTTTTTTAATTAAGGCAAAAATACTATCCGACATACTCAGTATCGTATGACTGAATCGCTGTCACTGCAAGGCGCAGTTCTTCAAGCTTCTCGATATTAGACAGCCGGAAGATATCTTTCATGTTCGGAATACAGGCCATATCACTGTACTGTACTCGAGCCAAAGAGTCCCACATTTCAGGAGTTGGATTCCAAGGGAGAATGAGCTTAATTGCCTCATCAAGGGTCAGTCGCTGAGAATCAATATTTCCAGCTACATCATGGAAGAAAACTGCAAAGGTAATGAGCTGATGCAATTTCTCTCGCTCTGCTGCTTCTTCTGGTGCTGGGCGCAAGATATCAGCGGTAACAACTGCGAGGGGTCTATGAAGTAACACACTTCCTACTGGGTGCATCTCCTCTTTAGGATTTGCGGCTTTACCAGAATCGTGAAAGTATACTGCCATCAGTTCTGTCAGCTTTTGTTCTTCAGAAATTGAGTCATCAAAACCGAACTTTTCGTAGTATGAGACCATGCAGTTACAGGTATGACGTAATGGATTGATATTGCCGTGTGAGTTCGTCACATACCCAGCATTATAGTTATCCATCATCAGAGAGCTTTCTGGGAAGTATCGAGTTCTTCCAGCATACAGCTCCCGGACAAAGACTTCCGGCTTAGTTTTTTGAGCCAGTGAGTCTTTAATAAAGGCAATGCAGGCCTCAACTTTTCTTGCGTCAGCAGCACGATTTTCGCGCTTCATGGTGCGATCAAGAACTTCTCCATACACAGGGATCGCGAGTGAAAGATAGTAATAGAGCCCTGCAATATGAGGAACGTTATAGAGTTGCTCAGTTTTTGTTGGTCCAATTTTTTCGTGTAGCATATGCAAAAACACCTCCTTTATTTCAGCTCTACTTGGTTTCCCTGTGCGTACTGAGGAGGTACGAACAGTTTGTTACTTGGGAGCGAAAACAACAGAGGTGTTCTCGCACTTTTTATATAGGTCTATTATATACACATTATATGCGCTTGTCAAGGGATCTAAAGTTTTTTATATACTCCTTCTTTACTCCTATAGTTTGTAATCTGCTGTCTTGCTCTGCGGGTGTAACACCAGCTACGTCCCAGCGTTTTGCAAGCAGTCGACAGGTTTCAAAGACTTCAAATGGAAAGATCACCCAGTCATTTGTTTCAGCACAGTAGTAGTCTGGCTTCAACATCGAGTGCGGTTTATAGTACACCACCGCGGTTTCTACGCTTGTGGCACCGGCCTGAATCAAGTGATCCTTGGCGAACTGCAACGAGTGCCCCGTGTCGGCGACATCGTCAAATAAAAGCACTGGTTTTCCTGCGATGATACTTGGGTTTATATCTTGATATAACACGGGAACTACCGCTTGTTCATCAATTCCTGTGTATGACTTTATGCCTACGCTGTACAGCTCTCTCACCCCAGCGAAATCGGCAAAAATACGCGAGATAGCCCACCCGCCCTTTGCTAGGCTGACTACCCGAGTGTCAGGACGCAGTGATACGCGCTGAGCAAGCGCAGCGCAGTGTGCAACTAACTCGTCCCAGTTTGGGGCGACGTATGTACAAGAATCTCCAGAAAAGGTGAAAGTTGAGGAAGGGTGTTCCATATCGTA
>CAYMVN010000073.1:0-251 GCA_964394125.1 uncultured Pseudomonadales bacterium
GCCAAACCAATTCCCAGTACGCCAGCCAGCAAAATTGCACCAGCGCTTAGATCGCCCTCTTCGGGATCATTCTTTCGTTTTTTCTTGAAACGAGGATCAAATGGCAACATGATTTTCTCCTTTACTATGCCATCCACACCACTCACCACATCATGATGGACAGAGTGAATAGCATAGTAATAAACAGTAGTTTGTTAACGAACTGAGTGAATTAGCTGGCTATCAGCTGATCACTCGCTCAAGTATCTACG
>CAYMVN010000073.1:261-5163 GCA_964394125.1 uncultured Pseudomonadales bacterium
CAGTATTTTTGTGAACGAGATAAATACACTGCCTGGATTTACCAACATTAGTATGTATCCAAAGTTGTGGGAAGCGAGTGGCATCTCGTACTCAGAACTGATTGATTCACTCATACAACGGGCATGTGCCAGGGCGGGTGAGCGCAACTCGATATGACAAACGAGCCTATCTATACTATAATTTGAGTTCTGGATGTACATTTCCTGGACGCTTAGCTCAGTTGGTTAGAGCACTGCGTTTACATCGCAGGTGTCGGGGGTTCGAGTCCCTCAGCGTCCACAGCCAAATCGCAAAATATGCGTTATAATGTATAGCCATATCTTGCCAAGCTAGCCAAGTCGGTCACGGCGCATGTCTGAAAAACATGAAATTCAGGTTCGATTCCTGAGCTTGGCACACATGTAGTATAATTCATGTGTGATGTGCGGAAATAGCTCAGTTGGTAGAGCGTCTCCTTGCCAAGGAGAAGGTCGCGGGTCCGAGTCCCGTTTTCCGCTCAGTGTATCGAATAGGTACTGAAGTATCTTTGAAAATTACAAGTACAACCCCTCGCCAGGCGACTTTATTGCATTTTTAGGACAGTCTTCGTTGTGAATTGAGATGAGGAGGTCAACTTTGCTCTTAAATCCAAGCGGTGAGTACAAGAGTGAGGGAAGTGCGCCATTTTTCTGTACTGCAACTGCACAATTTGAGAGTTCTTGGTAAATAACCTCTTTGGTACTACACGAAGCTAAGACATCCTCTGCTCTGCTTTGGTTGGCAGTGTCAATGCAAAAATTGAACTCAGACTTCACTTTGCCGATAGTACTTTGATAGAGCAAAAAAAGAAGTACACAACTGACTGCAAGGAGTATCATTTTCATGTATACTAACTATACCATGATGCAAGACGTTTTTCGCAAGTTCTCTTCAACAGCTTCTAGTAAGTTGGGTTCACCTCTGGCGTTCACGTCGGCGGTGCTCATCCTGGTGCTGTGGCTCGTTTCAGGTCCGATCTTCAACTACTCGGATACGTGGCAGTTGGCAATTAACACACTCACTACCATCATCACCTTCCTGATGGTCTTTCTTATTCAGAACACGCAAAATAGAGACACAAAAGCTGTACATCTGAAACTGGACGAGCTGCTTCGTTCGGCGCGTGGTGCTGACAACTACTTAATTGAGATTGAGACACTGTCTGACCAAGAACTTGAAGTAGTGCATGCGCGATTTGAAAAACTGCACTCAAAAGCTGAACAGGAGCTCTCAAAGAGACGTCCTTAGTAGTTTCCTTCTTGATGCCCCGTTTGGATTCGAACCAAAATAAACAGCTTCAAAGGCTGCTGTCCTGCCATTAGACCACGGGGCAGTGAGTACTTTCGTACACAAATGACTGTTAATTGTAACAAAAATCTTACTTTTCCTCCAGTGGAAAAACTTTCTAACGCTTCTTTGCCAGTTCACGCGCGATACTGCCGACAACCTGTGGCCCTTCGTAGATCATGCCAGTAATGAGCTGCACAAGGTCTGCCCCAGCCGCCAGTTTTTTTTCAGCATCGTCTTCCGTAAAGATTCCGCCAGTACCAACTAGCACAAATCTGTCTTTCGTTAGCTGCTTCGCGAGCTTGAGGCACTGCAAAGACCGCTCAAAAGTGGGTCTTCCGCTGACGTTCCCTGCCCGATTCGCCCAAAGTGCACGCTCAGACTTTTCTACGGCAGGATTCTGTTTGTCTTTGGTTAAGTTACCAAAGATAAGTCCGGTAACTCTGTGTGCAGAACACGTCTCGATAAGTGTGGCCGTCTCACTGCGCGATTGATATATGGGCATTTTTACAAATTTTGGTTTGGTAATTTTCAGAGCATCAAGTGCAGTTAAAAGCAGTTTTAGCCGTGCTGGTGTGGTGAACGGTTCGCCGCCAAAAGTGTTCGGGCAGCTGATGTTGAGCTCGTAGTATGCATGCTGAACTGAAGAACGCTCAAAGAGTTTGAAACAGGAAACGATGTCCATAATTTGAGCTTTTGTAGAGTCAAAGTGGGTATTTGTGCTGGCAATGCTAATTCCCACAGGTATCTGAAACTTTTTCCCGGCTAACCGTGCAATAACTGCCCGAGCGCCATCAGACTTTAAGCCTTTATTCACCAGTAGTGCCTGCGACTTAGGGAATCTATCCAGCCGTGGTGGGGTGTTGCCTTCGTATGCGTTGAGCGTCACGGTGCCAATTGTGTGCCACCCAAAACCGAGTGCGGCAGTTGCATCTGCTAAGTGCCCGTTGTAGTCAAAGCCTGCTGCAAGGCCAATTGGATTCTGAAAGAGAATCCCGGCCTGGGTTGTGACTAGTTTTGGTGAAGAAAAGCTCCAGACGCTCTGTAAGAGTGCTCGTGATACGGCATGTGAACCAAGAAAAGTGCCAAAAAGTGTGAATGCGTTGTGCACGCTCTCAGCAGAAAAAAGAAAGAGGATTCTTTTTACTACTTTCGTATAGAGGTAGCCAGTAGTTGTTTGTGTCAGCACTTTCCAAAGCAAAAGTGAGTGCGTGTAGTACTTAGCACGGTACACTTGCACCAAAATAAAGAGCAGCGTTGAGAGCGATGCCGAAATAAGGCAGTAAAGACACCATGCTTGCAGAACAACTCCCATCACAAACACTAAGTAACCAGAAAAAATCAGACCTGCAGCGGAGATGAGTGCCAAAAATTCGAATGCAGGCAGTTTTTTTTCAGGCTCTTCGAGCTCAAGGAAGTGTTTACCGGCTAACAGTAAGATAGTGCAGTAGTACAAGAGTCCATACGCTGAAAGTGGAATGCCCAAAATTGATGCGTACTTACTGGTCAGAACTGTTCCACACTCAAAACCGCTGCCGCATGGTGGCAGTGAGTACGTCAACTTTTCATACGTGAGGTAGCCTGCATCAAAAATGCCAAGCAGAGCCAAAATAACGAACATGAGTGAAATAATTTGTTTCATCTGTACCCAGTATCCTAACGCTGTTGTGGAGTGAGGACAAGATACAGGTTCGCTTTATCTTCTTTCCCGTCAGCATGAAAGTGTGAGACAACTTTCCACCCAGTAGCGCGAGCAAGTTCAAGTGCTTCTGAGTCTGAAAAATTGTGGCAGTAACGTGGTGCAGTTACATCCCCGTGCCAGCCGAGTAAGTAGTCACCGGGCTCAAGATCACTGTCTGACAGAGCGAGCTGCGTGGAGTTGGCACGGCACGACTCTTTGGTTAAGAACTGCTCAAACTGCCAAAAACTGATGACACAGGTGCCATCAGGGCTGATGATCTGTGCAAGGTCACTGAGCAGCTGTCTGCGTAGCTCCTGTGAAGGGATGTGGTGCATGACGCCAAAAACAGAAATATATGACGCATGAAAAACGTGAAAATTCGTGAAAAATGTCCCTGCTAACACTTCCGTAAGGATGTCTCGTTGCTGAAATGTAGCAGCATGTGTAGTCTGCACTGCAGCTGCCTCTTTAAGCAGTTCTGCTGAAGAATCAATGCCTGTGTACGTGAATGCGGTAGTTTTCTCATGCATGACGACCTCACTCTCAAGGAACGTAAGAAATCGACCGTTACCGCACCCGAGATCAAGGAAGTGTACTGGTTTTCGCTGTACAGCCGCTTGAATACCCGGAATAAGCTGTTGCCAGCCATGCCAACTTTGAGTCCTCGAGGCTGCAAAAGAGCCAGCATGTCTCTCGTAAAATGCAGCCGTTGTTGCAGCAAGCTTTTGTATGGTGGTTTGATCCATACCTGTATTGTACAATACCCTCTTGCAAGAAGTATGGAAAATCAACACAATTCGCAACTACTGTTACTGATTCAAGCGCTCGAAGCAGCGATTCCTTTCACGGCAAAAAAATATCAACAAATTGTTAAAAAGTTCACGAAAGAAAATGGTGTAATTTTCGCAAAAAATGAAATTATAGCTGCCTACAGAACAGCTTTTGGCGATACTGTTCCAAAAGAAAAAGAACGACTGTTTATCGAGGCACTCCGTATGAAGCCTACCCGGACTCAGTCGGGAGTTGCGCCAATCACGGTGCTCACTAAGCCCTTCCCCTGCCCTGGTAAGTGCATTTTTTGCCCTAATGATATCCGTATGCCAAAAAGCTACCTCTCTGATGAGCCTGGTGCTCAAAGAGCTGAACGAAATTATTTTGACCCCTACTTACAGACGTACTCTCGCCTCACCGCTCTCAAAGCAATTGGTCACGAAGTAGATAAAGCAGAGATTATAGTGCTCGGTGGTACGTGGTCGTTTTACCCTGAAGCATACCAAATTTGGTTCATAAAAGAGTGCTTCCGGGCGCTTAATGACTTCACATTCAGCGATGACAGAGCAGCAATTGAAGAGATCTACGCGACACGGGTTGAAAAGCTGTCACTTGGTGAAAATCCCTCGCTTACGAACAATCCACTACACAACAAAAAAACGTTCTTAAAGAAAGAAATAGATGGCAGTGTGCTCGATAAAAGTTATAACACAGTTATCTCGGAGCTGTACGTTGCCCCAGAAAAAATTGCTGGTCTTGATGTTTACCAAACTGCAGTGTGGAGCGATCTGATTTCTGAACAGAAGAAAAATGAGGGTGCGGCAGTTCGTTGTGTGGGGCTTGTCATCGAGACTCGACCAGATGCAATTTCTGAAGAAGAAGTGCTGAGAATTCGTAAACTTGGTTGTACCAAAACACAGATCGGGGTGCAGTCACTGCAAGACTCAGTGTTAACAAAAAACAAGCGCGGGCATGGAGTCGCTGAAACTAGAAAAGCATTTCGTCTACTCAGACAGGCAGGCTTTAAGATTCACGCGCACTGGATGGCAAATCTCTATGGCTCATCTGTAGAAGCGGATAAAAAAGATTTTTTACAACTATTTTCAGATGAAGATTTTTGTCCGGATGAACTTAAGATATATCC
>CAYMVN010000074.1:0-5086 GCA_964394125.1 uncultured Pseudomonadales bacterium
TGACCGTAATAGTACTCGATGAGTAGTTGTGGCAAGAATGAAATGACAAAGAGTGAAAGTAATGCAACGACAAGACTCTCAGCTGCCTTTTGTGTGTTTTGTGCACGCAGCTGCATGATTTCAAATTGTTTCATAGATGTGTTCATAGCGCTCCTTTTTTGAGTACTGTAAATAATTTTATACCTACCCGTACAAATGACGGATATTTATCAGCATAGTGTTTGTCGTAATATTGTAGCATGGTGTCATAAAAATGTCGGCGGGTAATGAGCGCTATTTTTTTTGAACTTCCTTTGATTCCCGATTTATATTTATGATGAATTGCGGTGACTTGTGGATGGTAGGTAATGAGGTAGCCAGCATCACGGATTCGTTTGCACAGATCAAGATCTTCTGCGTACATAAAGAATCGCTCATCCAGCAAACCAACTTTTTTAAGTACTGAGTTACGGATGATCATTGCAGCACCAGAACACGCATCGATGGTGTGAATAGTATCAAGATTTTTGTACCACAAATGATACTGACTAAATACTTTATTTTTCTTGAATACTTGTTCAAGACCTAAATAGTATGTCAGTGATGCCCACAGTGTTGGCTCGCCTCTGTGACACGCAGGATCAATAGCACCTGAGGAAAATACTAGCTTAGGCGTGATGCAGGCAACCGCTTCGTGCTCATCTAAAAAGGTTAACAAAATATCGAATTGAGAAGCTTCTGTACACTCCACATCCGAGTTTAAGAGCATGACATACTTCGCTTTTGTTTGCGAAAGTGCCAGGTTATTACCTGCCGCAAATCCGTTGTTTTCTGTATTCAAGATACTGTGTACCCACGGGAAGGTGCTTGCTAACAGGCGTTGTGTTTCGTCCGTGCTAGCGTTGTCTACAACAGTCACTTGTACTGATCTTTTTGTGTGCGAGAGGTAGTGCTCGCTGAGAGTAGTCAGCGTTTTTTTAAGCCAAAATTCACTGTTATACGTTAAGATGATAATCTCTAGATCGACGTCTTTCATGGAGTTGTGTTACCTATTCTTTGGTAAATTATATCAAGTTTTTGAGAAATTAACTTCCAGTCGAAGTTCTGGGAAACATACGCTTTGCCGCGTTCAGCCAGTCTCTTACGAGTTGACTCTGAGTGTAAAAGCTGCACAAGAGCAGCAGCCATATCTTCAGCAGTGTCAGCCAGTGCGACCTGCTTATTATTTTCTACACCGATACCTTCAACCGCTGTCGACGTTGCAACCACGGGAGTTTCTGTCGCCAGCGCTTCAAGAATTTTGTAGCGAGTGCCTTTGCCACTAAAAACAGGTGCTGCTAAGACGTGTGACTGTGTAAATGCATCACGAATATCAGGGATATTTCCGGTAACAGTAATTGAAGGATCAGTATGACTGAAGTTGAGAATCTGCGCTGTCGGCGATGCACCAACAATCCAGAGTTTACAGTTGGGAATACTTTTTTTTACCAGTGGCCAGACTTTTTCTACTAAAAAGGTAACCGCTTCAATGTTAGGCAGCCACTTAAACGTGCCGACTGAAAGTATTGTGGGTTGTGGTGGTTCTTTCCTCTTCTTTTCTGCAAACCAAGCAGTATCGACACCATTTTCTACGACTTCAATTTTTTTCTTTTCACCAATCTCACTGGCAATAAACTTCTTGTCATCATCGCTCATCACGACTAATTGATCACAGTACTGCCAAAAGAACTTCTCCCATTTTTTAATTTTCTGAATATCGATCTGTAAGATTGGCTTGAGAAGTGGATGGATTTTAGCGGCATAACTTTCGTACCCTAAGTACTCGATTGTCTGCTCAACGAGGAGTGTGGGAATAAACGTTGGTGGCAAGTGAGGCATCATGTAAAACGTCTCAGCGTGGATGACATCGTACTTGTTTGTTTCAAGCTCTTCTTGTACCGCATCACGAACCTCAGAAACGTAGTTGCGAATCACCAGAAATGGATAGCTCGACACCGCAGTACGAATAATATTACTAAGGGTAAAGGGGTGCTTTGAGCGCTTAAAGACCCGTACTTTTTTACAGTATTTTTGGAGTTCCGTAATGTACTGTTTTTCAGTTTCATCTTTGATGAGTGCAAACAGCGTCACCTCATGTTTCTGAGTGAGTTGTTTGAGTAAGTTATAGGTCCGAATCTGCCCTCCAGAGTGCAGCGGATACGGTAGGTAGGGCGTAAGCATGAGAATGCGCATGGGGTTACCTTTGGTGTGTCAAATCTATAATAAGGTATTCGTCTGTCTCATCAATGACGAAAAATCGTTTTCTTAGCTCATTTGCTTCATCATCTTTACTTGTAGTGATGTAGTACTTAGCGCCAAGCTCAATTTTTTTATCGATACTGAAGCCAATTGGCCAACCACTGCGGTGTGTTTGATAGAGAAACTGCGTGTCACCAAGCGCGTTGGCAATCACAAGGGCGTCTGGCGGTGTGAAACGTTGCACAGCTGCTCCTGCTCGCACATACTCCCAGTGATTGACGATGTAGTACTCTTTAACGCGGTACCAACTGAGTGAAAGCATAGCAATTACTAAGAGCAGTGTTGCCGTAAATGAGTAGGCAGGACTCAATTTTTTACGAATAAAAGACTCTAAAACGCACACCCCACGGGCAACAGTAATAAGGATAATTGGCACAAGCAGATTCTGGTAGTAGTCGTGTCGCACGTTTCCTGTTGCGATGACAGAAAGATAGATGAGTACGCCACCCCACCATGCACCGTAGATGAACACTTCCCGTTTGTGTGCCGCGTACACACTGAGTGGCAAAAACACTACTCCAACATATCCCAGAATGAGTTTAGTGAGCCGTTCAAAAAAGAGCCACCTGAACCAAGCTGGGCGAAAGCGAATGCCATCCCCGTTGTACAGCCAATCTGAGGCAGGAATGCCGGATGGGAACTGAAGAATCCACTGTCGCCACCATAGCATTGGCCCAACAGCTAAGATAAGCAACAAAAAAGTAGTGATGGCAGAAATAATCTTTTTTGTATAGATAAACCAGATGGCAAAAAACACCGGGAAGAGAAAGAGCACAAATGGTTTCATGAGCAGTGCCAGTGACAAAAAGAGCAAGCTGAGTACATACTGCCAGAGCTTTTTCTCGTGTGCCCAACTAAAGAAAAAGTACAACGCTCCGGTAGAGAAAAAGAGCATGCCAGCCTCAGGCAGAATTGCTCTTGAGTAGTACACAAAGTAGGGTAAAAATGCGCCTAAGATGAGTGTAACGTACCCTACCCGTTTGCCAGAAATACCACTCGTCAGCAAGAATAAAAAGATGAGTGTGCCCAGTGAAAGCACCACTGACTGTACACGACTGACTACATCGAGCGAGAAGCTCGGCATAAGCCGAACAATGAAGGCAACTGAAGCATTCAACACGGGAAACTCAACCATTCTATAGCCTGCAAGGTTGTCTTTTCCTGAAGCAATGTTTGAAACATCGTGGTAGGTAGGATGCAAGAGATCGATACCCTTCTCTACATACATTCTTGAAACTGAAGCAGTATCGGCTTGGCGGAAGCTGTGCCAGTCAAGTGGTGGCGTTGTAATTTTATAGAGCCGCACCAGGAGTGCAAGAAAAAGAATTGCCAGTAAAGCAGCTGTATGTGATTTTTTAGAAAGTATCTGCATTATGCTCTCTTCTTTGTATTCAGAGCGATCAGTACACCAACGACCATCCAGTACGTGTAGGCTACTTTAGAAGCGGCAAACAAGTCGATGTAAAATGCATTGATAAGGAGACCAATAGTACTACCGATAAAGCCGATCGCGAAGATAGCAGCAAGACTTTTGTCTTCAGAGAGCAGGCATATTCTGACTGCTAGGTAGAGCGAAAGCAGCACCACTCCATAAAAAGTAATGAAACCAAGTGCACCTGTTTCACCAAGTGTGCGTAAAAAGTTGTTGTCAGTACTTTCAGCTTCAGTAAAGATACCCACTGACTCCTTCGTGAGCGTTGCGTAGCCGCTACCCAGCAGCGGATTTGTATAGAAACCCTTCAGTGCCCGAGGCCAAAGCGTTTCGTAGCGAATTGCTAAAGAAAGTCCTTTGTCTATTGCAGTTTGAGAGAATACTCTCGGCTTTTCAACTTCAGTAGTAGTGACCACACCAGTAGCAGAAGTAGTCGAGATGATAGCAATATCAGGAATATCTTTAAACACATCTTTCGGCCGTGTATTTGGTGTCGCTTCTGGAGTAACCGGCGTTGGATTTGTATCTGATACAACCATGACTGCAGCATCGTCCGTTGACAGTGCCCCTTGCGGGATTTTCGCAACAAAAAGTGCGGTGTAGATGTGCTCCGTGTATGTATTCTTGAATCTATCAAAGAACTCTTTTTCTTTGTGGCTCACCTCCTTGTATACTTTGTAGACTGGTGGAAATGCTTCAAGTCCTTGTAGTGCCCGGTCATAGAGATCACTGCCAAACTGAGCCATCATGAACATCATGAAAATGCCAAATAAACTGAGGTGCAGTACCGTGTAACTGATTTTTTTAACCCAGGTCGGCCGCGACATATTCCGTATAAGAATCACCAGTGGAACAGCCGCCGCAAAACCAAGTAGTGAAGAACGTGATGCGCTCTGCATGAGTGCCCAGACACCGGCAAAAAAAGTGAGTGCAAAAAAGATTTTATACGAACGTTTCTCGGAAAAGATAAAGAGTGAGAAGACAATTGGAAGTAACACCACTAGATAGCCTCCGAGGTCGTAGTGTCCGCCAAAAGTTGACTGTACCCGAGCATGTTCGGTCAGGTATAACCGCTGCCCTTTGCTAAACTCGCGGTTCATTGTTGAGTACACCGGCCAGTAGTAAAATCGTTGTCCAAAGCCGTAAAAACTGACAGCAAGGAGCGTCACACACAAGACGGCAATAAATACTTTAATGCGCTTCAGAGACGTTAAAGATGCGACTGTAAGGAAGAAAAGTGAAAAGTACTCGAGATAACGGAAGTAGTGCAGCAGTGTTTTTCCAACGTGGAGCAGCTCTGCGGGCACTGTGTGGGTAATAACCACCGCACTGACAGAAGACAGCAAGCCAACAACTGCATACGCAGCAATTGCCGGG
>CAYMVN010000075.1:0-2193 GCA_964394125.1 uncultured Pseudomonadales bacterium
CAACTTTTTGGGCTGGAGCAAACACTTTTGCACTAGCTTTGGTAATTCTCTTGAGATAGGGGGCAAAACCAGTAGATGAACGATGAGCAGAAACGCGCGCTTTCTGCTTCTTTCGTGTAACTTTTTTTATAGTTATAGGTTTTTCCTTTGGCACAGTCGCGATGATACCATATGACCTATTTGCTGACAATTATCGCGTTTTAACTTTTGTATGAATAACATCCCATAGTTCTCTAGATTGCCCTTCATACCCCAGTGCCCAAATGGCAATGCCACCAAGATCGAGCTGATTCACAAAGTCGAGCTTGTACGAGATCGACCGGCTGTCTTCATAATAAATAACAAATGTTTGCCCATCTTCAACATATGAGAGGTATGGTGAAAGTGCATCCGCATTCCAGTGTTCCTCAACTTTTAACTCTTTCTTTTTTTTGAGGAGCTCTTGAACACGTGCAATACTTGCTGTGCTACCTGTATCAGGGAAGGTGTGCGACTGTGCATCACGAGAGGTGGTCTGCCACTCGTAGCCGTAGAAAGGAATACCCAGTAGCAACTTTTTACTGGGAACTTTTTTAATAAAGTTTTGAAGGTGGTGGTTGATGTCAGTGTCCCAGAACTTTTTTCCGCCAAAGAGTGGTGCCACAGGCCCAGCTTGGGCAGAACCTTTCCGGTGAAAGTCATATGCCATGACAATCAGGTAGTCAGACACCTCGCTGAGTGCAGAGATATCCCAAATTCCGGTGTCTTCTGATGCACTGGCGTAGAGCGCAATTGAAAGGTGAATGTTCTCGTATCTGCTATCCAGATGCTCTCTGAGAGAAGTCATAAACTTTGTTAAACCAGTGCGGAGTGCAGGTGATGGGGTGCCGTTCAGTTCTATATCAATCGAGATACCCGAAACAGGCTGGGCAAGCAGTACTGAGTCGAGAGAGTCGAATAACTTATTTTGTGCAGTTTCTGAAGTGAGAAAAGCAGTGATATCTGCGGCGTCAAACTGGGTGAGTACAAGCTCAACTGCAGTATTCTGTTTTTCGGCAGCATTCGCAATCTCTAAGAATGTATCCGACTTAAAGCGCGAGAAACCTGGTTCTGCACCATCTGTCTGTTGCTGTTGCAGCGAGCCATCTGCCAGGATACCGAGCGAAAAATATGCCAGGTGAGTTACTTCTGGTTGCAGCGTAAAAGTTTGAATATTCCAGTAAGGAAGATAGCCGTAAACAACCTTTTTTTCTTGAGAAAACGCAGGTTGCTCTTGTAAAAACTTAAATGATGACAGCGAGTTAATCGGTGAACTAAGTGGTAGATCAGCAAACCACCAAATACTCAGTGCAATTGCAGCACTGAGCACTGTAAATAACAGTGCCCCTTTTTTAATGTACGAGGTGATTCGGGTTAGTCTTCCGTCACTGAGCGGACTACTTGGTTTTTCGGTACTTTTGAATGAGTGCGCAAATGACTTTAGCATGCAACTTATTCTGGTTTCTTTGGTACATCATCAATGATTGTTTGCTCATACACAACTCTTCCTGACTCGTCAACCGCGCGGCTGCAGTCTTGACAGTACTGGCGGGTGAGTGGGTCTTCAAGAATCGTTCTATTTTCAAGCACCAGTCCATCTACGTGTTCTCCTGGTTTTGGTGGAAGTCCGGTTGTGGGGTCTATCCAGACGTTGATCGTGCGCCGTACTGAATCTGCAGGTTTGCCAGCTTTCCAGTACAACTCAGTTTGTCCTGGTGAGCAGTCGTCTTTTGGCTGCTTTGGAAAACCGCTGACACACACTTGTGCAGAAAGCACATCGGGTGGTTTCTCTTGCCACTTGGGTTCTTTTCCTGTCAGCACATACCGCATAATCTGATTGAAGATAGGTGCTGCGCCGGTTACTCCAGAAACAAGCCGCTGGTTCATTTGAGTACCATCATTATTCCCAACCCAGGTGATAACTAAGTAGTCAGGCGTAAAGCCAACGGTCCAGTTATCTTTTACATCATTTGTCGTGCCTGTTTTGGCACTCACTACTTGGTTTGGTATAACCAGTTGAGAGCGTGGGCCAAAAGCGGACATACGAGCGGTGTTGTCTTGCATGATGTGACTGACTAAGTAGGCAGGAGCACGATCCATGACCCGGGTAAGACCACCTTGCTCAGAAATATCATAGTCATTAAACTCTTGGAGATCTTTTATTCGTTGGTCAGT
>CAYMVN010000075.1:2203-4772 GCA_964394125.1 uncultured Pseudomonadales bacterium
CAACCTTTTCAATTTGCTTACCTGTATAGTCAGTGATCTCAAGAATTGGGGTGAGCGGAACCTTGACCCCTTCATTTGCTAACACTGAAAATGCTTGTGCCATATCAATCATACGCACTTCACCACCACCAAGCGCAAGTGAGAGTCCGTAATTTGAAGGGTCATTCCAGGTGGTAATTCCCATCTTTCGCGCTTGGTCAATAAAGTTTGTGAGACCAACAAGTTTTAGTGATTTTACCGCAGGTATATTGTATGAGTTACCCAGCGACTGACGGATAGTAACTGCCCCGTGGAACGAGCCATCATAGTTTTTTGGACAGTACTGTTTCTGCCCAGGAATTGAAAAACAGGTCGGTGCATCAATTAGTGCAGTGCCAGGATTTAAGACTTTGTCTTGGAACGCAGTCGCATAGACAAGCGGTTTGATAGAACTACCTGGCTGTCTGAGTCTGAGCGTAACATTTACTTGCCCGTCATGTTCAGTATCAAAGTAATCTCTGCTACCGATCATGGCTAAGATCTCACCTGTATTTGGCTTGGTAATAAGTGCTGCCCCATTTGACACCCGGGCAACCGCCAATTTTTCGACTTCGGCAGAGAGCGATGCTTGGGCTGCTTGCTGCAGATTGAAGTCGAGCGAGGTTCGCACACGAAGTCCACCTTTTTCAACTGTCTCGGTGCCAAACTTTTCGTACAATAAGTCTCGCACGTAAAATACAAAGTGTGGTGCTTTAATATCTGTTTTTGAGATCGCATAGTGCAGCACTTCGTTCTCGGCCTCTTCTTGTTGTAACTTGGTAATGTAGCCATCTTCAAACATACGGCGGAGTACCTGCTTTTGTCGCTCTTTGGCCTGTTCAGTATCGGAAGCAAATGGTGAGTACTTTGATGGAGCCTGTGGCAAACCTGCGAGCAGGGCAGCCTCTGAGATAGTGAGATCTTTTGCGCTCTTACCAAAGTACGACTTGGCAGCAGACTCGATACCGACTGATGTTCCGCCATATGAGATATAGTTGAGGTACATTTCAAGGATATCGTGCTTTGAGTAGTAGAGCTCAGTAATAATGGCTAAGATGCCTTCTTTAATTTTCCGTTGTAGTGACTTTTCACGGGTTAAGAGCGCATTTTTCACCAGTTGCTGTGTAATTGTTGAACCGCCCTCAATTCTACCGCCGGTAATATTGCTGCGAACTGCCCGTAGTATTCCACTGACATCAAAGCCGAAGTGGTGGTAAAAGTTCTGATCTTCAATAGCAATACTTGCCTCTGCAACGTATGGAGGCAGATCGTCAAGCTTAACAGGTACTCTATTCTCTTCTGCAAAGATTTCGTAGAGTAGAACGCCATTTCTATCAAAGATTTGAGTACTAACGGGATAGTTCTCAGTATTGGTGAGGCGTCTAGGTGAAGGCAGATCTTTTAAGACAACTGCTAGTGAAACCCCACAGCCAATGATAAACAGCAGTGCTGCGATACGAATGTAGAAATTCGTAAATGGAAACAAAATAACGCGGAGTACTTTCCTAAAAAACCGCTTCACCTTGTAGAAAAGCAATCTCCTTTGGGCAGCTTTCGTCGTTCCTTTGAGACCTTGCAACACTGCCTCTATCGAGCGAGTGCGTCCATTCTGCTTGTTGAATACTTTAGTAATCATGTATGATAAGTTACTTTACGTGTAGTACAGTATATAGTGTATCAAATGTTAGTCACAGGAGCAGACCAGCTTGAACCACTTCCATACTTTCAGGCAACTGGATGGTTTCAAGGTCTGGCGCCTAGTGAACAAGAACTCATTCGTATCTCCGCACAACTGTTTGAGCGAGAGCGGACAAACTCATTTACCTTTTCTGATTACTCATTTGTTGTTTTCCCTATGGCAAAAGCCTATGAAGGGTTCATTAAACGAACGCTTTTTGAAGCAGGTCTTGTTTCAAAACCACTGTATCTAAGCAAACGCTTGCGGATTGGGAGAGTGCTGAACCCTGATCTTAGGCAGCAACACAGAGACGAGCTGTGGCTCTATGATGACTTTGAGAGACAGTGTTCAAAAGAAGTTGCTCAGTTACTCTGGCAGGTTTGGTTGAAGTGCCGGAACAACATAGTTCACTTTTTCCCAGAGGAAAAGTACACAGTGAGCTTAACAACTTCTCGAGAAGAACTCGTTTCGATTGCCAGTGCAATAGAACAAACTGTAAGCTGTGCAATAGAGTATAAATAGCGTATAATACGCGCTTATTGTCTGAGAAAGTAGGTATGTCTCATCAGAGCGTTCAGTTCAAAAACATTTCTATTTCAGGCCTTCCTGGCTCTGGATCGACGACGCTTCTCAATGCACTCCGTGAACACCCCGTACTGAAGTTTGAAGGCTGGACTGGTTTTAGCGGTGGCGAGTTTATGCGCTCCTATGCTGCTGAAAAAGGTCTCCTTGACTCAAAAGGACAGCTGCATCATACCGCAGCTGCATATAGCGACGACTTCGATAGAGAAGTTGATATGGGTATGCGTCACAAGCTCAGTACAGAACAGCACTGGATTCTTGAGTCTTGGCTGTCAGGATTTATGGCGCAAA
>CAYMVN010000076.1:0-4706 GCA_964394125.1 uncultured Pseudomonadales bacterium
ACAGTAGAATTTGTGGATATTGCTGGTCTCGTCAAAGGAGCAAGCAAAGGAGAAGGCTTAGGCAATCAATTTCTCTCACACATCCGTGAAACGGCTGCTATTTGTCACGTACTTCGTGCGTTTGAAGATACCGATATTATCCGTGAGGGTTCAGAAACCCCGGTGCTCGATCTGGGAATTATCCGTCTGGAACTAGTCTTTGCCGATCAAGCAACTGTTTCTAAACAACAAATGCCAAAGGGTGGAGTAGATGTTGCCACAAAAGAGCGCTGGGAAGTCATTGTCGCGCTCAAAGAGGTACTTGATGCAGGGAAAACTATCAGAAGTGTGGTAGATTCAAAAGATGCGAGCTTTGCGCTTTCAAAACTGCCAGAAGAGCGGGTGGCACAGGTGTGCAAAGAGCTCTCACTCCTTACCTTCAAAAAAGAACTGTTTGTTGTGAACGTCAGTGAGTCACAACTTTCAGAAGGAATCGAAAAAATGACGGCGCGGTTTGCGGCTGAACTTGCCGTTTTGCCTTCTCAGGTCATCGTCATGTGCAACAAAATTGAGAGTGAACTCGCTACATTAGACGAAGCAGATCGCACTCTGTACTTGGAAGATTTAGGACTAAAAGAAAGCGGACTCGACCGGCTTATTACCGCTGCCTACAAAACGCTGCACTTACAAAGTTTTCTCACTGCAGGCGAACTAGAAGTTCGTGCCTGGACAATTCAACAGAACAGCACTGCAAAAGTAGCGGCTGGTGCAATCCATACCGACTTCGAGCGCCTCTTTATTTCTGCCAAGGTTGTTTCGTATACTGATTTTGTAGCACTCGGAAGTCTGCGAGCTGCCAAAGAAGCAGGTAAGCTGCGTGTTGAAGGCAGAGACTACATCATGCAAGAGGGCGACGTAGTAGAGTTTATGATTGGGAAGTAGCGTATTCCCTCGTGAACAAGCTTCGTTGCATTTTCCACTCTCAGACTGTATAATTACGCCTGGTTTGCTTTTCGCTGTGGCGTCGTCACAGGAATCCAATGCTCATAGGCAGACCAAAGAAAGGAGCACACACATGCAAATACCGCATGATATTCGGGTCAAAAAATACGAATTGACCTATCTTATTTCTCCACAGCTCACGAGTGATGAAGTTCGTGTCATTGCAGCGGCAATTGAAAAGTCTGTGAAAAGATTTGAAGGAAAGATCGTTTCTCAAGAAGAGTGGGGTAAAAAGCAACTCGCTTATACCATCAAACACTCGAGTAAACGCTACACCGAGGCTGTCTACAAGCACCTCGTTTTGCAGTTTGAGACAAAGAACGTTCTTGAGTTTGAGAAAGAACTTCACCTCAATCAGCACTTACTGCGTTACTTACTCGTAATTGCTACCGAAGGAAAAACAGAGTAGTGAATCTGTATGCTTCTATGCTACAGTTGAAGCAAGAAAACTCTGTACACTGTTGAGAATAAGAAAGGATTGTATGTCAGCTCGATCACTAAACAAAGTAATGCTCATTGGAAATCTCACCCGAGATCCAAACTTACGCTACACCCCTGGTGGAGCAGCAGTTTGTTCGTTTGGAATTGCAACAAATCGCTCATGGGCACCTGCTGATGGTGGTGAAAAACAAGAAAAAGTTGAGTTTCACAACATCGTCGCTTGGTCAAAGTTAGCTGATATCTGCGGTCAACTCTTGCACAAAGGTGACAAGATCTATGTTGAAGGCAGACTGCAAACTCGTGAGTGGAAGACTGAAGACGGTCAAGATCGTCGCATTACCGAAGTCGTGATAGAGAACATGATCCTTCTCAAGTCAACAACAGGTGCATCCGGTTCATATGGTGCCGATGAGGGAATGGATGCCGGAAGTGAAGAGTTCTCAGCACCAGCAGCAAAACCAGCTGCAAAAAAGAAAAAAGTACAAAATGATGATGATGGAAGTGACATCGCAGTGCCTACCAGTGAAGAGGTCGCCGATGACATTCCATTTTAATAGTCACAATACAAAGGAATACATATTATGCCAATGAAGTTAAAACCAAAAAAGAGACCAGTTAAGAAACTAAACAACCCAAATTTAGTGTTTAGTTACAAAGATTTAAGTGGCCTTACTCGATTTATGAATGAGCTTGGAATGATCATCTCTCGTGTAGAGACTGGTCTTTCACAAAAGCAACAACGTAGGTTGAGTGCAGAGATTAAACGTGCTCGTCACTTAGCTCTCTTGCCATTTACTCAAACACTCTAATTGAGCTAGTAACAATCACTAGATTGCTATTCTCATGTGATCTGTTTTGTAGTACACTGAAACCTCATGAAATTTTTATCACTTCTGAGAACAGCGGTTATTGTTACATTACTTTTAGTTTTAGGTGGTATCTTAGAGCAGCGGTATAGCATCGTGGAACGGTTGCCACTGGGGAGTATCTCCAGAGGCGCAACTTCCAGCGATCTTACGGGAAAAAATATCTCTCAGCTTTTTCGTACAGAAGTACCGGCAAATCGCAGCTCAGTAGATTTTAGTGTGTTTTGGCAAGCCTGGGATATTCTTGAAGAAGAGTATCACGAACCAGAAAAAATAGTGCCTGAAAAAATGGTAGATGGTGCAGTCGGTGGTATGGTTGCTTCACTGGGTGACCCATACACTATGTACTTACCACCAGAAGACAAAGTTCGCAGCGGGCAAGATCTGGCTGGTTCTTTCTATGGTGTTGGAATTGAACTTGGCTATGTCGAAGGCGTACTCGCAGTTGTCTCTCCACTTGATGGCTCTCCAGCTGCAAAAGCAGGGGTGCAAGCAGGCGATCTCATCTTAAACGTAAAAGATGAAGCAAAACAGAAAAATGAGTCAACACGCGGGTGGTCATTAACACAGGCAGTGGACGTTATCAGAGGGCCAAAAGGTACTCCAGTTGAGTTAACGCTGCAGAGAAAAGGCAATGAGCCATTCGTTGTGACCCTTATCCGTGATGAAATCGTCGTCAAGTCTGTGACCCTTACCTTTGCTGAGCACGCAGGCAAACGCGTTGCTCACATTAAACTTTCTCGCTTTGGTGAGCGCACACAATCTGAGTGGTTAGCTGCAGTGCAACAGATCCTTGGTGAGCGCAAAAATATCAAAGGCATCGTGCTCGATCTTCGCAATGATCCAGGTGGTTTCTTTGATGAAGCAATTAACATCTCAAGTGACTTTGTCCCATCAGGTGTGGTTGTCAGTCAGAAGGGAAGATTCACTTCAAAAGAGTTCTCTTCAAATGGCTCAGCACGACTCAAAGATATCCCCCTTGTTCTCTTGGTAAATGGCGGAAGTGCTTCTGCTTCAGAAATCGTAGCGGGTGCGCTCAGAGACAGACTTGGTGTTAAGCTAGTAGGACAAAAGACGTTTGGAAAAGGAACTGTTCAGGATAGACGCGAACTGAAAAACGGTGGCGGTATCCATGTTACTATCGCACGTTGGATGTTACCAAGTGGACAGTGGATTCACGAGCAAGGTATCCCCGTTGATGTCGAAGTTGCTGACGATCCAAAGACACCAGCAGATGAAATGCTCAATAAAGCTATCGAGACGCTTAACTAATTAAACCGGGAGGAGTACGCATGCCTCTAGTATCTAGCACGCAAAAATATTTTTTTCTTGGACTTGGTGTTTCAGCACTGGTACTCATCTCTTTTTTTGCAGGTGGCTTGGCAGACCGAGTGTTTGTGATTAAGCCACTTGACACCTTGGCGCCACGCTCTGCTGACGTACAAAAAGATCTTTTTGCTGCTTCGTCGGTATTGTCTGTGGCAGATGTTGCAGAAAAAACCTCAGCTTCTGTTGTAACTGTTGCTATAAAAAAAGAGCAGACCAGACAGCAACTCCCTTCAATTCTTGCACCATTTTTTCAAGTAAAACCAAGTGACGACACGCTGCCAGAGCTTGTTCAAAGAGATATCGGTACTGGTTTTGTAATTGATGAGTCAGGCTTAATTGTGACAAATAAGCATGTAGTACTTGATACTACTGCCGAGTATGTGGTGATCGCCAAAGATGGCACAGAGTTTGCAGTTACTAAAGTCTATCGCGACCCCGTCAACGATCTCGGGATCTTAAAAATTGAGAACTCGCACATCCCGGCGTTAACGCTCGGTGAATCGAGTACCGTACGAGTGGGTGAGCCAGCTATCGCCATTGGGACAGCACTCGGCGAGTTCCGGCATACCGTTACGACAGGTGTCATTTCAGGGATAGGCAGGAGTATTACTGCAGGGACTGGGTTCGCCCAGTTCGAGCAGCTTGAGAACGTTATTCAAACAGATGCAGCAATCAATCCGGGTAATTCCGGTGGGCCACTTTTGAATGCCGCCGGAGCAGTTATCGGTGTGAACGTTGCCGTGACTGCAAATGCACAAAATATTGGTTTCGCACTGCCAATAGATCTGGTTAAAGACTCACTGAATAACTTTAATAAGACGGGCCAGTTTGAGCGGCCACTTCTGGGTGTTCGGTTCCAGATGGTTACGGAGCAGGCAGCTCTTGCCAATGAAGTGCCTGAGGGTGCGTTCGTAGTAAGTGTCAGTGCAGGAACAACTGCCGCAGAAGTGGGGCTTAAGAAAGGTGACATCATCACCAAGCTTGATGCTACTGAGCTTAAAGGAAGTATGACTTTAGCCAAGGCACTCAGTACAAAAAAGGTCGGTGACTCAGTAACAATAACGTATTGGAGAGAAAAGTCTGAAGCAA
>CAYMVN010000077.1:0-4560 GCA_964394125.1 uncultured Pseudomonadales bacterium
GACTATGAACTTCGAGTATATAGAACAATACTTTCTGCGACATCCACTCAAGAAAGTTTAAGTAAGTATCACTTGTATGAGAATCTTATTGGTACTGCAGATATTCCTGTACTCATTCAAAGCCTCTCATTTGAGAATCTAATGAAGTCTGGAGTAATTTCAAACTATCTTGCAACGTACTATGAATCAGAAATTGCTAGTTCTTCAGATGAAAATAAAAGTAATTTTTATAAACGTATAAAAAAATTATTGTTACTGAATGAACATACACTTCCTTCTGATCAGTTACTACTCTGTATGTTTGAAGATCAATCTCAAATTGATGATCGAATAGAAAAGTTTTGCGCAAGCAGAAATTTGCAGCCCGTACCGGAAAGAATAGAAGAGACTACTAATCTAGTAGTACTTAATAATTTTTTTGTTGGAGAGTCTAGACGTTTTTTTGAGGTACGTGATGAAATAATTAAAACAGGAGATTTTTGGTTTCCAGATATAAACAGTGAAGTAGACCTTATCATCTTGTATGAAGAAAAATTTAGTCGGTTCATGGATTTTGAAAGCTATCTGGAAGGAATTAAACAGATATACTGTAATGAATCTTTACATGTTGAGGCTCCTAGGGAACACAAATATTCCTATACAGTTGATCAATTAGCAACTCAGATTAAACAAGTGGTTCCAAATTTTCAGCTAACTCAAGAATTGCGAAGTGCAATTGAAGAACTGTTCTTGAAAAACAACAAAATTGATAAGAATCGTGGCAGAGTAACTTTTTTTCAGTTAAGTGAGAACGTGATACATGAGTTTAAACTATCAAAAGAGCAAAAAGATCGATTACTTATTTTCTTGGGTGGTTTGAATGAGAGTCATTTAGTTGATCTGCTACGATCTTTTGGAAACATTCAGCTATCTGAAGGTGAAAAAGTTGAGCTGTATACATTTTTAAATAAAGCACTGGCAAAGTACAAACAAAGGAGTGAAGAGATCAAAGTCTCAAGCATAGAGACACCTGCGGTTTTTAAAGAGCTCCCTGATATTGTAACGTTTATGCTCAATAAATTTTTTGCGCAGCTCACATACGGTGAACGACAGGCACTCTTAGCAGATTTTGATGTAAGTCAGTCACTTTCACCTCAAAAGGCAATAAAGAGATTCTTTGAAGTGACTGGTAATGAAAAGATTGGTCAGTTTTTAAGTTCGAGACATGATCTTATTCCTGAAAGTTTTAGGAATGAACTTGTAGAATTTCAAGAAAATGTGGCACCGAGTTCTTTTGATGAAATAAAGCGTACTCTTGAATCAGAGTTGGGTTCATCGATTGATGATACATTCAGTTCTTTTGAGAACAAACCACTGAAAGTTGGTACGATAGGAGAAGTGTATCGAGCGGTCTTAAAAAGTGGGCAGGAAGTTGTTGTAAAAATAATTTCTCCAAGCAAACGTCGTGTCATCAAAAAGAATCTTGAACGCTTATATTTGGTCTGTAAAGAACTGGAGAAAAATAAATATCGGTTTAGTGAAAACTATGATGTTATGAGTTTATACCAACAGTATAAAGATTCGATCGAAGAAGAGCTTGATCTAAGACAAGAGCTTAAAAATGCTGAAGAGATGCGTGGTCAGTTACCAACTGGTATTACAATCCCACAGTATGTTGAAGAGTACTGTCATGAAAGCGTACTGGTTCAATCGTATGCTCAGGGTGTCCACATTACAGAACTACAGAATGCAGAGCTTAAGAAAGAAGTTGCTCAAAATTTAGGAATGATGCTACTTGATCAGTTTATTAAAACAGGAGTTTTTCATGATGACTTGCATCCTGGAAATATTCGTGTCGATACGATGACCGGTGCTATTGAACTCTTAGACTTTGGAAGAATAGGACATGCAAGTCAATTGGAGAGAGACAGCTTACTTCCACTCTTGGCAGCGGTGATGTTCAAGTCTCCAGAAGGAATTATTGAAAGTCTGCAATCTGGCACACAAAGTAGCACGATTTTTGATACGGAGGGATTAGAAGCCTCTCTGGAAGAAATACTGATAGCAAGTGATACTAGCTCAGCTGCTAAATTAAGTAGGATCTTTTCTGTTTGTAGTCATTCAGGACTTGTGATCAGCCCTGTGTACTTACGAATGCTGAAAGCAGTTATGAGTTTTGAGGGTACTGCAATTGAGTTAGATCCAGATTTCAAAATTGATTCCTTCATACAAAAAGTTGGGGTACAAAAGTTCTTTAGTTGAGTTCATGCACAGGTTTTGTTCACAGCTTCTCTTCAATGACGCTCCTGAAGACCCGCGCCCCACACGCTGTACTGGCAGCTAGCAGTGAGGCAAGTATCCCGAGTGTTGTTGGCCCGGCTGGATCATCTCCGTGTGCAAAAAACCTAATGTAGACCAGTGCAGCGACGATGCAGAGTATACTGTACACCGATGCGCTTTGTATATTTTTTAGCCGTGTGGTTGTCTCTGTAGAAAAGGTCTGGTTGTTCTGAATACGAGTGAGTACTACAAATGCGTTGTAGAGACCCCAAAAGAACGGCACTGAACCAAGATAGAGCGCGAGAATAAACGGGTCGGCATATATTTGTAGGAGCGATAAACCGACAGCACGTCCTTCAGAGGGAGGGAACCTCAGCAAGCCAACAAAAAATACCAAAGCAGTAAGCACGCAGACAGCTTTTAGAAAAAACAGTGCGTACTTTTTCATATGCAGTTTAGGTTACGTTTTGTTACTTCCACGCCGAGTATCTAATCTAATGAGTCCACCTTTCTTAGTTTCTCCATCATTAGGCGTTTCATCATCGGGTTCTTTCTCTGGAATATATTTTTCAGCACTACTTGGGTGTTGCAGTACTTTTCCGGTGTGAGTCTCTTCCACTGCTTTTTGCATTGCATCTTCTAGCTTCTTAAGTCTAGCGTAAGCAGCAATCTCGTCAGTTGGAGTACCAGTCGCTTTTGGGTTATTAAATACGCTTTGAAGTGTCTCTGTAGTGATGGTGCCTGCAGCAATTTGGGCAGCGACAGCTTTCAATTTATCCTGCACTGATCCTTCGCCTTTTTCTGTTGCCATAACACCCCTTTCAACTCTACCGAGTACTGAACCACTCAAACTATTCTACCGCAGATTCACTTGAGTGTACAATCTACTGTATGCACTGTGCAGATTACAACCGAGCTTTCTGTAAGTACGTCCGAATTGCGTGCGGAACGTCCGCCCATTCTTTTGCAGCAGGAACTTTTGGCGTCCTATCTCCGGCAATCAGTATGGCGTCAATTCCTGGGTCTTTGGCATCCTTGACTGCCTCGTAGGTGGGTAGGTTGTCATCAAGAAGGAGCTTCGGTGTTTGGGTAGTGCGCGCCATCTTTTGTAGCTCAGCACGTTTCCAATCTGGGGTTGCAGAAATTGGTACGGCGTGTGGACGTGTGACTAACAGAAGCTGCAAAAACTCAAGCCGCTTGAGCTGCTCAAGCGTTTCTTGTTCCATATCATCAGGGCGTGTGGTGAGGTAGGCGTATGAGAGTGTGGTGAGCGTCAGTTGCGCTGCGCGTGCGCCGGGAACTTCTTCAAGACTGCCGTTGAAGCTACTGCTCATGCGATTCTCTTCGCAGTACTGGTGATACTCTGGCCAGAGGTCTTCAAACGGTTTTGTGCCGCCACCTGCACAGAACTGAGCATAGGAGGGCTTTCTTGTGTGGCCGTGTTGTTCCATCCAGAGTAAGAGGAGGAGATAGTGTGACTTGACTGAGTTTACGAGACACTCATCGATGTCGTAGACAACTACTTTTTTTTCTAGTTGTTTCATCCGAATAGTATATTCCAATATTATAAGATGTCAATGTTTGTGGTAATTGTGCTCACTGATCTTAAAAGAAAGGTATTTGTTGCGTGTTCCAAGTACTCTATTAGTCCTATAGTATTGACAAAGTATTGTTTTTGTGAGATACTAGCCGTCTTCAAGTGAAATAGCTTGAAGAACATCGTGCTGCGTTAACTGCAGTGACTGTGCTCTGTTAAAAATTGCTTTTAACTCTGAGCCATTTCTGCTAGAAGCGCATGCACACGCACATTAAAATATACAGAAAAATAGGAGCCTTTTGGTACTCCATGGGTAGCTTTTTGTACAGTGGTAGCGCTGTGTACAGGAAGCTATCCATGTGGGTAGCACGAGGCAACTTCGCCTCAAAAATTCAAAAAAGGGAGTTTGAAGATGAACAAGTACCAGATCAGCGATCGTGAATTCTGGGGCTATGCCACGATGGGTGCCTCTATTCAAGCGTTGTTTACAGCGCTGCTGTCAATTTTTGGAGTGATTGTTATTACTCCGGTGCAGCTATCAGTTTTTGCTGCATTGTGCATTCTGGCTATCTTGGCAGAGTACACTCGCACGAGGGTTCACCCGCCATTTTTGTGGGGCTTGACTAGTGGTTTTTTACTCAGCATCCTGCCAATTTTGCAGGGTAAGAGTGTGGACTACGTGAGTCAAGCTTTTGCTGGTGCGACGATCTCAGTTGTCGTACTTGCAATAGCTGTTTTGCTGCGGTTGAGAGAACGAAATAAAC
>CAYMVN010000078.1:0-3916 GCA_964394125.1 uncultured Pseudomonadales bacterium
GTACCATTCAAAGAAACAATTCTGCCCATATTATCGAAGATATAAGATTCATCAAATCCATTTTTTAAGAAGCTTTTCAGTACTGCTCTCATATCTCCTGTATGTTGGTCCTTTAAAAAACTTATGGCATACGCAAACTCAAAATCAGAAGAAATTCCGATGAACGCAGTACCTGCAATGCTGATCACTAATTGTTTCCCATCAAATAAAATCGAGCCAACTTGCATTTCAAAATTTTCTATAGAATCTATCTCAGTCACATTATATACAGCTGTTTTTTGTGTATATTTTGATTCTTCAATCGTATGAATTGTTTGGAATGATGCATCTATATATATCTCATCAAGAATGCAACGATTCTCGTCTACTAAAACGAGACCATTCCATATGTGTTCCGAATCTGGTTTGCAAAAATGTGTCTCAGATAAACCAGTATAGAAAACTGTAGCAACCAGATTTGTTTTTCCCTTATTTAAATACTCTAGAATTCCTGAATCATTTATTTGAATAATCCATTGTTTGCCAATATCACCACACTGACCATCTAAACGACCGTTAACATCAAAAAAAGTAGGTAAATTAATATATTCTTCACCATCATGAGCGTTAATTTCAACTGGATTTTGAGAAATTCTTGTTATCTTCTCAATACAAAGGTCGTATCTAAATTGGGATGTAAAACCTTTAAGTAACTCTATCTCCACTGTGGTTAATCCCCATGATTCTAACTTTTTCTGAGCCTCTTCTGTTACTTTTGTTCTGTTAAGAGTTTCGCCTTTTTTCAGCTCTGGACTAGTTGATTCTATAGTTGTACTTGTGTAGGGATCTAATCCGAACTCATTCATGTCAGCATGATATCATACATAAGTATGACTCAAAATAAAGAAACTTTGCCAAGTTTCCTTCAACTAGAATTCCAGCAAATTTCAACCGGTGAGGCGGTAGCTACTATGGGTTTGGGTATGATATCTGAAGTTACATATAGCTTAGAAAATATGCTAATCACAATTGTTGATAATAGTCTAAAAATTACGTATTTAAGTTCAAATATGTCTGCAACCTCTGAACAAACAGTGCACACATCTGAGCCTTTTAAATATATCCATAATGAGATCGAGTATTTGCTTATGAATCAAGATGGAAAGTTGGTAATTTATAAAAGAGTAAAAAAGTAACAAATCACTATGTCCCAAGCGCACTCGCTAGAGTTCTCAACTTTTTTTTCTGAAGGTGGCACATACACGTTCCAGTATGCAATTGATGGTGATGACTATGCCATTACGCTCAGTCACAGCAGCGCGCCTGTATTGAGCGGTCAACCACTGAGAACAACACTCTTTAACTTAGGGATGTGCTACCTTATTGATCTCGCTGAGTTACTGAACCCTAAAGAAATTACTATTAACTTCTCACTCTCTGATCTGCAGCTTGAGTTCTGGCGCACGCTGTACGAAGAAGTTTCCAAAGAGAAGATGTACATCTATAGGTTAAATCTACAGCTGCTCACTGCCAAGTGGAGTACGGCGAAAGATGCCGAACGATTTGAGTCATTTTCTACCCCTCGGGCGAAAGAGTATCGTGCACTGTGCTTAACAGGTGGCAAAGAATCATTAACGTTATTAAAACTACTAGAAACTAAAAAAGATCTCTTACTATTTTTTCTGAACCCGGAAACGAACGTTCATCGTCAAAAAGTATTTAACAGAGTAAAAGATGAGTTTCACTGTATTAAGACGAGCTCAAATCGATATGAAGTTCTTGCTGTACTAAAAGAGAAGTATCAGACCGGGCTCGGCAGTGGTGTCGATATGGCGCACTTAGTCTTCAATACTTTGTTATTTGATTGTCGCTACGTGATGATTGGTAATGAGTACAGCTCAAACTTTCCAAACTTTATCTATCAAGGTTTTCCGATAAATCACCAGTACATTAAGAGTGTGTACTTCGCACAAAAATTAAACCGGTATCTGCATGCTTTTGTTACCCCAGACTTTCACTACTACTCTCCATTTTTCGGCTTGTACGAGTTCAAAATTGCACAAGAGTTATTCCGCGATAAAAAATATTTAGAAGTCTGGACAAGCTGTAACCAAACCACTGAACAGGTTAACTTTTGCTCACACTGCTCGAAGTGCGCATTTACGTACCTCATTAGTTCGTTGTACACAACGGAAGAATTCCTGAGAGAGTTCTTTTCAAGAGACTTGCTTGAAGATGTAGACTTGTTTCAGTCACTCGTTGATTTTACTGGCGAAAAACCACTCGATTGTGTGGGTGAAAAAATAGAAGTGTGGGTGGCGCTTGAACAGTTATTAACCTCATCAGTGCACCAAAATAAACCAGTAGTTACGTACTACAAAACGAGAATTAGGCCATTCATTGCCAGTGATCTCGAAAAGTTTAAGAAAGAAGTAAACAGTATTCAAACCGTCCCCGTCGAGCTACCAGCCGAGCTGAGTGAACTGATTCAACGTGTGTATGGTTGAGGGTTACTTTTTGCAATTTGATATAGAATTAAAAAATGGAAAAGTGGTGGGTGTATATTCTGCGGTGTGAAGATGGCTCGTTCTATACCGGTACGGCGCTGGATGTTCAGAAACGATTTTTGTTACACAAGGCAGGCAAAGGCGCAAAGTACACGCGGAGTCACAAGCCAGTTGCAGTTGTCTTTAGCGAAGAACATCCGTCACGAGCTGCAGCGTGTGTGCGTGAGGCAGCAATAAAAAAATTATCGAGGCAAGAAAAAGAAAGCCTTTCAAGTGCTTGAAAGGCTTTCTATAAGAGAATACTGGAGTTTCACTGATACTACAGTGAACGCATCCCATTCTTCATCCCTTGCATGTGCTGTCCGCCACGATGCATCTGTCCAAAGAGAAATGAAGAATCAATCTTGTTGTCTGCCGCCCACTTAAGGAGTTCGGCATGTCGAGAATCTCGCTCGGCCATATTTGTTTCGCGTGTTTTTTGCAGCTCCGCCCACTTTGCGAGGAGCGCGTCTTTCTGTTGAACTGTGAGTTTCCCCTCAGTTACTGCCTTCTCAAGGCGAGTAGTATAGTCTTGCTGGTGCTGCGCCCGAGCTGCTTCTCTCTCTTGAGTAAAGAATGCTTCAACGTCTGAAGGGTTCAGATTAAAGCGGGTTGCAAACCGCTGCGCGAATGGGTGTGACTGAGTCGTGTCAGCAGCAAGTGCTGGTTTAAGAGCAAAGAGGCTTGCTCCAACGACCGTGAGTGCGATTACCGGGATGAAAATTTTTTTGTTCATGCTTTCTTTCGTATGTATATACTAAGCATGATCTTACAGAAGGAAACTGAAATTTTGCTGAAAGTAAGAAAACTACTCTCTGAGTGCCTGGTGTTCAGAACGAACAATCTGCATAAGGGTAGAAAAGAACAACACAACTTCAGAAGGCAGCCCCCGCTGTGTTACTTCTGCTTGCATCTGGCTCAGGATGGCAGCTTCACGCGCCTCATCGAGTACTGGCAAGTTATGAGCCGCTTTCAACTGTCCAACTTTCCGTGTTGCCCAAAACCGTAGCGGTACGGCTTGCAGAATGATATCGAGTCCTGTTTGGAGTGCAACAAGGTCGGTCGTTACGTTTTTGCTTGAAAGGAGCTCTCTGAGGGCCTGCTCAAGTTCACTGGGAAGGTCACTCTGAGTGAGTGTGGTCAACCACTTCTCGACGATAGCGTTTGGGGCAGCCGTGTCTTGTTCTGGGCTACTTTTTAGACACAGGGCGAGTCCAGTTAAGATCAACGTATTGGCGTAGTTAATGGGAGATCTCAGCTCAGCAAGAGTAATAGGAACTTCGGGTGTTGTGGACATACTATGTACTAGTATATCATAACTGGAGCGCAATTGGTAAAGATGGCATGCACTGTAGGCCTTGTATATCTCTCAGGTGAAAGGAACCAAATGA
>CAYMVN010000079.1:0-3850 GCA_964394125.1 uncultured Pseudomonadales bacterium
TTTTTTTTGCCCCCTCAACTATTCCTCAGCTCCACAATCGATTGAAAAGTCTCGCTGGCGCTGACGCCGTCGCTTGTTTTTGTGAGGGTGAACTGAATGGTAACAACCCGAATCTTGGTCGTGATGTCTTCACTACACACAAATTTTACTCCGCTCGCTTTGGTCTCGGCGGTAGTGAGATCTGTCGCAGTACCCGTCCCCAGTTTTGTGTACAAACTATCCACACCATCTGTCCCAATTTCAACCACATTGCCATCAAGTGTCGTAAATACAATGGGCACGATATTACCGCCTGTGCAGGTGCTAGTCACAACTTTTGAGTTCCTCAACAGAAACTCAATGCGATTCCGAATCTCGTTCCCTTCGCTGTGCACCTGCCGGCGGATGGTGGTGCGTGCTGAGGACATGAGAAAGGTCATAAAGACACTTGAAACAGCCAGCAGTAAGACTGCCGATAGCGTGGTCGCTACAAGGAGCTCTAAAAGGGTAAAACCGTTTTTCTTCTTCTGGTGCATGTCTATTGTGCCAACTAGTTGGTAACTTCTCTCCAGGTTGTTTCTGACTTACCCAGCACACTTGCTGAGTTCACCAAGAAGTCTGGGCGATAGATAAAGACGTCAGTAGGGCTGGTGTTGTTGTACTCTTTTTGGAGTATGTCCGTACCAAAGTTGCGTGGCATCGAGACACCAGCGAGGCCAATGAAGCTACCTGCTGCAACAAACTTTTTGTCTTCTGGATCTGTAGCACTATTGCTCGCTACCGTGAGTGTATCGCTGGCTAAGAAGACACCGCTGACAATTGGCGTGTTCGCTGCGGTAATTTCTGCGAGTGACCCGGTGTATCCAAGTGATGCGTCAAACGTAATATCACCTTGTACGATGAAGGCTAAGAAGCCACCGTTCGCGACAGAGATGAGGTTGCTCATGTCTGCATTTGAGCCTGCAGTCGTTTGAATTATGAGGTTGCCCGGTACGAAGATCGTGACCTTCTTACCAGCAGCAATGCTCCATTTTTTGCTTGAGTCAAGAGTAATTGTTAAGTTGCCTGGCACGGTGTACGCATCTTCGTCTGTACTGAGTGCAGTCTTGGTTAAATCAGTACTCGAGAGATCAGAGATCGTGACTGATGAATTGTTTGAAGAAGCAGGCACTGCCAACTTGTTCGTTTGGGCAAAGTAGCTGTAGTCTTCTTTAGTAATTTTTGACTCGTCGTGCCCGTTAGTTACATACGCTTGTTGTGCTCTGTTGGTGTAGTATCCGCCTGATTCCTTACCAGCAGTTATTGCATACGTAGTACTATTAGCAGCAGTAGGGCCCGTAACGATTGGAATACCTGCAGAGTTATCTTGCGCTGGTGCCCCAGTTGGCCCGCCACTGGTCTGAATGATACTCGGGTCACAGAGGGTGCTAGCAAGACACGAGCCAGCATCAGTCTCAGTTGGCCCTTGAGAGTTCATAGGGCCACCAGCTGCCAAGACCAAGCCACCCCAGGTTTGCCACCAAGGACTGTTGGAGAGGTTCTTTTCAACAACGTAGAAGTTTACTGAATTTGTTGGAGAGTATGGTGTGCCGCCAGTATATGAACAGGTGGTAAGGCTACCTGTTCCATTGCACGTAGCGCACACGTAACTGATGTTTCCAGAGTTAACAATTGATAACTGTGCGCCAGTCCAAGTTTGAACCCAGCCAGTGAGCCAACTTGGCGCGAATGGCACCTCTGCAATTGAGTATCCTGTTCCTGATATCTTTGCAGACTTTGTGCCACCATTACTGAGATTAAGAGTAACTTGTGAATTTGAGTCCAGACTATGTAGTTGGCCGGCTGCTGGTGAGCAGGCAGAGCCCATGTCTGGTACCTTATATATGTTTCCTGAAACTGTCCCCACAAGCGTAAAGTTAGTAGAATCAAAGCCTGAAACAGTGTCTCCACAGAGCGTGTTCACTGCACGCACAACGGCTACAAGGTTTTTACCTAATACATTATTCATTGTAAAGGTGAAGGTGCCTGAAGAATATGTGCCGGTCATCGACTTGTAGACTGCTTGGTCACCGGGGTTTTGTTTCTGCGTAAAAGCAAACATGTCAGTGTAGTCAATAATAAGATCACCATTTTGATCTGCCCCGCCATTTATATCATTGATAACCGAATCATAAAAATTCTTGTCAAAAAGCACCGCTTCAATTTTATCTGCATGATCAGTATTACTCAGCGTAAAGTTTACATCTACGGTAGTTGCATTGGTTGTCATTGAGACTTTATCCCCATCCGCAGGGCTGGTGATAGTTGGAGTTGCTGGCACGCCATAGTTTGTGTTGTCGCAGTAACTACCACAGCCATCTGCAACTGGTATTGCACTACACAAAGTACTTGTAGAGCAATCTTTTGTACACTTAATCGTTAAGTCTGCATGGTCTTTTTTATTTGGATTGATCGCGTCTATAGCACAATCTTCCCAGCCTGCACATGCGGCAGTCCCGCCATTCATCACGCACTTTGGGTTACCAGAACACTTGATGGCTTTACCAGCAGTGACGATATCACAGTGCAGTTTGTAGCTACCAGCTGGAAGACCACTATAGATATCAAGTAAGTTGAAAGACTTTGAGCAACCATTGGCATCTGCATCGCAGGTGAACGATGCTTTTGCTGGATCACCAAAGTTGTAATTATAGTAGACGTCGTTTAGCGAGTTGATGACTTTTGTAAAGAACGGTGGTGTGTATTCGGTTGGGTATGGAATAGCGTTGAAGTCGAAAATCGCCGTGTTGTCTGGCTGCTCAAGCCAGACATTTATCCGTTCAGTCTCCCCTGCCCCAACGTCTGTAGTAAGTCCTGTTACTGAGACTGTCACTGCACTGTTCCTCTCGATTATGGCAGACGGGCCAGGGGTACCTGTAGAATCATGTACCTGGATTGTGCAACTCTTTGTTTTTGGCGCAATTTTTCTGTATTCTCCAGAACTGTAACAAGTTGCCTCTGTTGCCATTGCTTGACCTGCCTTCCAGTTGCCGTATCCGCTGCCAAATGGCGTATTCAAGTAAGGATAACTGGTTAAATACCAATTGTATGTAGAGATATTGCCAATATTACTTGCTGTCCAGGTAACATTTTGTGCACAATTCGGGTATAAAAAATAATCGAAGTTGTAGTCGCGGTAGTTTGACTCGGCGGCATTGTACTCATCAGTTATATCGAACGTAACGCATGCTTGACCATTCTGTATGAAACCACCTACTCGTGGCTGTGTGTTTTCTGATGAAGTTACCATGGCAACGAGTCCAAGTCCGACCGATCCATATCCATCAGACCAACTATTAGGACACAGTGAGCCATCAGCTTTAACGGCACAGACTTGTAAGTAGGTTTTGCCATTACTCTGGGAAATAGTCTTCCTCATCTCAGATACACACCCAGTCTCACCTGAACCAGGCACACGCGTTCCAGACTTGCCGTTACCTGAGACTTCTTCGCAGGTTCTCCAGCGCTGTAAACCAGTCTGAGCATTATCACAGGCACCGGTTGAAGTGCCACACGGCTCTTGTGTACATTGGATGTTTCCATTGGCATCACAGACACCTTTTAGGTGATCCCCGCAACCCACATCAAAGCCACACCCGGGTGCACAGAATTTTGGTGGTGGAGTAGCAACCGCACATGATCCGCCACAAGTTGAGTCTGTCGTTGAACCATTCGCGTCTGGCACACAGGAACCGCCTGAACAACTGTAGCGTTGCACCGGGTCTGGGGTGCCACAGGCAGATTGACATGACGAGTAGGAGGTATATGTACCCCAGCTTGCTAAACCACAACCACCACTTGCATAACAACCATACCGGGTGGGAGGTGGTGG
>CAYMVN010000080.1:0-3462 GCA_964394125.1 uncultured Pseudomonadales bacterium
ATCAAGTTTCATGTAATGTTGGTCGCAGCCAATTGACCTGCTCCCCTAGTAATGCATAAGTAAATTTTAAACAGATTCTTATACCTTAAATTTTCTACAAGCATCGAATGTTGTATACTAAAATGGAATACTAAATAAAAAGGAGCCATAAAAATGATTGAAAATTCAGAAACAAAAAGTTTTAGACCTACTTGGAAGGTTGAAGGAGACACAATTGTTATTGTTGTCCCTAGAGGTCATGATGTGTACCCAGAAGGTAGAGAAATAAGATTTAAAACTTTTACACCAACAGATTCAGTTGTAACTGAAGGTAAAACAACTTTCCCTAATCAGGATGGAATAACTGCAGATACATTAAGAAATCGAACATTTACTGATGCTGAATTAGATGAGCTGATTAAAAAATTTGAGGAAGCTAATAAAGTTATAGACGATTCTGAACAATTAAAGAAAAAGGCTATCTCCTTAATTAAACAAATGATGCCGAGCGACTTTGCTGGGACAATCCAATTAAAGGATGCGGTATTAGGAAGACATATTCAAAATGGTGATGTAAAAATTCCTACTACCAAAGAAGTTAGATCACACAGCTTTTTCTTTCAGGGTATTGAGTTTCACGACATGCAAGGCAATAAAAAAGAGTACCTCATGGCATTAGACTCAAATGGAAAATTTAACTATGATCAGGAAAAGGGTTTCTTATATATTGTAACTGATTGATACAATAACTCCCTATGAAAACAAACCCAATCACAATCGGAACTCTCATTTCAGCTCCAGTAGAAAAAGTTTGGGACTTTTGGGTTGAGCCTGCCCACATTATGCGCTGGGCGTTTGCTTCGAGCGATTGGGAGTGTCCTCACGCTGAAAATGACCTACAAGTGGGGCATCAGTTTCTCACCAGGATGGCGGCCAAAGATGGTAGCTACAGCTTCGATATTGTCGGCACGTACACTGCGCTTCAAGTGCAGCATCTCATCGGGTACGACATGGCAGATGGGCGGAGCGTGAGCGTTATCTTTGAGTCTGTACCTGAGGGAACAAAAGTGACGCAATCGTTTGACCCGGAGTCACAAAATTCAAGAGAACTGCAAGAAAGTGGGTGGCAATCAATCCTCAATAACTTCAAACACTACGTAGAAAATGGACGCTCACTCTTTTAATTCAACAAGAAAATTGCTGCATTCAGCAGCGTCGCGAAGCTGATCCACAGGAGGTATGGGATAAGCAGGTAAAAAGCGGGGCGCGATACTGGGTACAGCTTCTGCATGGTCATGACCGTCAATACCCACATGGCACTAATGACAATGAGCCCGAGGAGTGGCGCTCGTAGCCCAAAGAACACTGGCGACCAGATGCCGTTGAGTACCATCTGTACCAAAAAATACTGTGCAGCTACGGTAACACGCTGTTTCTTCCAGCCTTGTCTCCAAATGAGGTAGAACGACACACCCAAGAGAAAGTAGAGTATCGTCCAGACTGGTCCAAAGATCCAGTTCGGTGGAGAAAACGACGGCTTGTTGAGCGCAGCATACCAAGTGGGAATAGCGGAAACAGTCAACACACTGCCCACAACTCCTACTAGCTCAGAAGCAATGACTGAAATAATAAGTTTCGGTGTATCTTTCATCTTGCTTTCAGTATAGAACAAAATTGCTATAATAGCTGAGGCTGTCATCAAAATCACTAGAAGCATTCTTCTTTCTATGACCAATTACCAATTCTTAAAGACATATGCAGCACTCCAAGACGGAGTACTGTTTGATGAGGTTCTTAATCTTGGTTTTGCGAGTATTTGTTACAGTACGCTTGATACATCACCCTTTTGGAATAATGCCTTGGTAGACCAGACTCTTTCTGATGATCAGCGTCTTCAAGTTGAAGAAGAACTTAATCAGCGTGCTAGAAAGCCCGCTTTTTACTTTGAGGACCGGCAAGACTTACAAAAATTTTCCAATATGCTTATGCAAGCAGGGTTTGAAGTTGCCGCTGAAGACACATTACTTTCGCACTCAGGAGAGAACATTGATGAACAAAAATTTGATCAAGTAAAAAAAGTTATGAATGAAGAAGAACTAGAAATCTACTGTAAAACATTTGATCACTGTTTCCAGAAGGATGATCCACAGAATCCATATGGTGAGTTGGGCGAGTATTTAATTGCCTGTAAATCAGTATGGAGAAAACATCATGCGACAAATAAAGTCGAGTATTTTATAGCATATAAAGATAGTAAACCTGTTGCTGTTTCAGCACTTACTAATCATAAAAATCTAGGATACATTTCAAATGTTGGTTCACTGAAATCTGTTCGGGGTGAAGGCTATGGAAAATTGGCTACAATGTTTTGTGTAGCTCAGTCAAAGAAAAATGGGAACACACTCCATTTTCTCGCTACTGAAGAAGGAACATATCCGAATGAGTTTTACAAGAGAATTGGTTTCGAAAAAAAATGTATTGCAAAATTACTTGTAAAAAAACAATAGCATTGCATACATACTCACGTATAGTATAGTCTCTGTATATTAAAAGAAGCTAAGGAAAACTGTTATGCAAAAATATGTTGATGGATTTGTACTTGTTGTGCCAAAAGATAAAGCTGAAGAGTACAAAAAAATGGCTGAGGGTGGCCGAGATTCTTGGATGAAACATGGTGCGCTTGCGTACTACGAGTGCCAAGGCAACGACCTAGCGCCGCAAGAAATGGGTGATGAGAAAACTCGAGCATTCACAGAGCTGGCGGGGGCAGGCAAGGGCGACACAGTCTGGTTCTCGTTTATCATATTTAGTTCAAAAGAACATCGCGATGCAGTGAATGCAAAAGTAATGGCTGATATGCAGGAATCAATGAAAGAGTACGAGGGTATGAAGGTGCCGTTTGATATGCAGAAAATGGCGTACGGCGGTTTCAAAGTTGAAGTTGAAGGCTAAGCGGCAGTGAAGTACAACGAATATACACTCGACGCCGTAATCTGGCTCTATCCAGGCATGGCTGCGTGGCACTTTGTAACGATCCCGGAAACGATTGCAGCAGATATTCAAAACCAATTTGGTGCTCTGAAACGTGGCTGGGGTTCGCTTCCGGTGAGAGTGACAATTGGTGCCACGACTTGGGAAACATCGATATTTCCTGATAAAAAAACAAAAGGGTATCTCCTTCCCATAAAAAAAGAAGTGAGAAAAAAAGAAAACATCGCTGCTGACGAAAAAGTTACGCTCATTTTAGAGATAAAACTATAATTGAGTTTGCTTATAGTGAAAAATCGTATTAAGCCGCGGAATGTACAGTGTATTATCTACTTTTGACTCTGTCAGTGACCGGTGATCGATAATGCGAGAAGCTTCAACACCAGTCTTTTGTAGTCTGAGCGTTAGGTTCGTATGTTCAATTGCTAGTTCTACCATCCTCTGGCTTTTCTCTGCACCCTCACCAAAAATTACTCCATTTTGTCCGAATAAATG
>CAYMVN010000081.1:0-3431 GCA_964394125.1 uncultured Pseudomonadales bacterium
AGCGCTCTACCAGATGAGCTACGGGCCCCTGAGAGGTATAGTATACCGCAATCGATCACTTTATAAAAACAAAAGATGACTGTTTGTCAGCCGACTGTAAAATAAGTCGGTTGTTCTTATAGTAAAAAGCCATGTGTTCTTTTAGAGCTGGCATAAATACAGTGTCACCTAGTTCTTCGGCCTGTTTATTAGGGCACAGTACTAATGCTCCACCAATCTGATTGAGCAAGAAGTGTATGTCGCCTGCATCATTTATAGTAAAATTTTTAGTTGCATCACTTTTATTTGTTGAGTCCCACTGTACTACTCTCCCACATTTCATAATGAGCATGAGTTGCGTCCTACCATCAACTCTAATCTTCGGCTCAAAATTTTTAATTGGTTTAGTAATAACTCCACTAACAATGAGTGATTTTAGTTTCCATTCATCATCACCAACTATTCTCAAAATCTCATTACGAGGTAATTTTTCATCGGAAGTGAGCGCTGCAATTGAACTCAAATCAGTAGTATTTGAAGTAAAAGTGATACTAGTCTTGATGACCATCGTAAAAATTGTGAGTGCTAGAACAAGCATTAAAAAAATAATGATATGTCCTCTCTTTGCTTTGAGATGCTGCATACTGCTAATTTTACCGTAGTCAGCTTAATTCACCTACACCTAAAACTTCAAAACCATCTATGCTATAATTATGTTGTATGCAAATACAAACTGTAGCTGCTATTCACCATCATACTCTCGCTTGAGGGATGGTTGGTCGCGCCTACAGACGTACAACAACACCATCCCGCACCAGCGGGATTTTTTGTATCAGAGCTACGAAAGGAATACTATGTCAAGTCCAGTGCAAACCCTCAAAGGTTTTCGTGATTTTCTACCCAGTGAAAAACGAAAACGTGATTATGTTGTCTCAAAAATGAAGGCAGTGTATGAGTCGTGTGGTTTTGAACCTCTCGAAACCCCTACCCTTGAGTACGCAGAACTTCTCCTCGGGAAATATGGAGATGAAGCAGATAAATTGGTCTATAACTTCACAGACCGTGGAGATCGTGCCGTAGCACTACGCTACGACCAAACAGTCCCCACAGCCCGCATTCTCTATCAATACCAAAGTGAACTCCCAAAATATTTTAGACGCTATCAAATTCAAAATGTTTTCAGAGCTGATAAGCCTCAGAAAGGCCGTTTCCGCGAGTTTGCCCAATGTGACTGTGATATTTTTGGCAGCACTGATGCTCTTGCTGATGCTGAAGTTTTATCAGTGTTTTACCAAGTCTATGCACAACTTGGACTCAAAGATATTGTGATTGAAATTAATGATCGCCAAACACTCATGTCATTCTTAAGCCCATTTGCAACTGATACCGTGAGTGTCCTTTCACTCACCCAATCAATTGATAAATTGGACAAACAAACTGCAGCTGAAGTCTCTGAAGAACTCGTCAGTAAAGGCTTAATAAAAGAGGCTGCAGATACTCTTTTAAGCGAATTAAAAGAAGTTGAAATGTCAGCACAATTAAAGCTAATTGTAGACACTGCTGTCATGCTTGGAGTACCAGCAACTGCACTCAAATTTAACCCAAATTTGGCACGCGGTTTAGACTACTATACTGGGCTCATTTTTGAAGCTCGTTTGGCACAGTACCCCACTGGATCTTTAGGCGGTGGCGGACGATATGACAACTTAATCAAACAACTTTCTGGCTACGAAATGACCGCTGTCGGATTTGCTGTGGGCTTTGATCGAACAGTAGAGATCCTTGATGAGCTTGGATTATTACCAACAGAAAGCCTCGGTTCACAAGTTCTTGTAGCTATCTTTGATGATGCTTCACGGGCCGACTCGCTCTCACTTGCACTGGAACTGCGCAAAAATGGCGTTAAAACTGAAGTGTATCCAGCCGTTGATAAGCTTAGTAAACAATTCAAACTTGCTGATCAGAAAAAGATACCGTTTGTGGCGCTCATTGGCGAGTCGGAACGTGCTACCGGTAGTGTTACGCTCAAGAATATGCTGACGGGCGAACAAGAAACCATTGCACAAGACGAAGCCGTGAGAAAACTTGCCACAAGTGCTTCATACTAGTCTTTGCACATTTTGCTATCATCTGGTAAAATATGTCTCTCTGACGAAAGAACACTATGAAAAAATCAATTCATCCAACAATGCATCCTACAGTCTTCATCGATATTTCCTCTGGTGATCAAATTCTGACTACTTCTACCATGCAGACGTCTGAAAAGATGGATATTGATGGCGTCACCTACCAAGTTGTTCGCAGTGACATCACTTCACACTCTCACCCATTTTTCACTGGTGAGATGCGCTTTGTTGACCTCAAAGGTCGTGTCGATGGCTTTAACAAAAAGATGCAACACGCTGCTGAGCGCCAGAAGAAGTTACAAGAGAAGAACGCTAAAAAAGTTAAAGATATTCCAACTGGTCCAGTTAAGTCATACCGAGATCTCCTTCGTGAGCAACAATCTGCACTTCGTGAGTCTAACAAAGCAACAACTGCTGCAGAGTAGTTTCAGGCTTACTACCACCCACCCCACAGCATTTTGCTATACTGGTGTATCACTTGTATGAACCCATACCAACAAACTCTCGACGAACTTGCGCTAAAGATTGCTGAAACAGAGTTGCTGCTTGCTGACGAGAGCATGCGCGACCTTGCCACTGAAGAACTCGCTGCCCTTCGCGAGCAACAAACTTCTCTAGAAGCTGCTGCTGCACAGATGACCGATCATGAGAATGACACCGGTGTTCACACTGATACCGGAAAAAAAGGCAACTGTACAATCGAAATTCGTGGTGGAGCCGGTGGTGATGAAGCAAAGCTCTGGGCTGGTGAAATTCTCCGCATGTACACTCGTTTTTGTGAGAATCACAACATCAAGTACACCATGATTGATGATCTCATCGTCAAGTGCATGGGTAAAACAACCCTACATGACGTACTCCTTACTCCGTTTGAACTCTTTAAGTTTGAGACTGGTGTGCACCGCGTACAGCGTGTACCGGTCACTGAGTCTCAGGGGAGAATTCATACTTCAACCGCAAGTGTCGCTGTTTTACCAGAAATCCCTCCAACTGCCATTACCATTCGCGAAGAAGATCTTGAGTGGTCATTTATGCGCGCTGGCGGTGCTGGCGGGCAGAATGTTAACAAAGTGAATAGTGCCGTGCGTCTAGTTCATACACCTTCAGGAGTTGTGGTGAATGCGCGGCAAGAAAAGAAACAAGATCAGAACAGAAAGATTGCGCTCGAGTTACTCCGCTCTGAGCTCTGGGAAATTGAAGAAGAAAAGAAACAGCGTGAACTTGGCAACGCACGAAGCTTAATTGGCCGTGCACAACGTGCAGAAAAAATTAGAACCTACAACTTCCCACAGAGTCGTGTAACTGATCACCGCACGAAACAATCTT
>CAYMVN010000082.1:0-2774 GCA_964394125.1 uncultured Pseudomonadales bacterium
TGTGCAGCGCGAATGCTCTTAAGACTGTGTTTTTATTGAATCGAGGTTTGCCATGTGTATTTTTGTCTTCTTCTTCATATATTCACTCTATAATATCCTGCCACGCGTGTTGTAGTGAACCAGCCGCACCTGCATTATTTTCATAATACTCATCAATCTTTCTCATACAGTATCCAGTCGAGGTCTCATTAAACGATACTGTCGCCTCTCCGTTAGCTCTATCTGGATTTACGATTGTGTTTTGAACTCTTCCGAGCACTGGGTTTGAGCATGTTTCATAGAACTCTTTTTCTAGTTCAGTTGTTGCATCTGCTGCAGTAAAAGTTTTTAGAACAGCTCCAGTTTTTTCATCACGAACTCGAGCTTGAACTCCAACTGATTCAGAGATACACCCTTCAATTAGGTTCATTGTCAGTGGAAAGAAGTCAATGTTATTTGCACCAATAATAGTGCGTGTATTATCTGTACCTCCAATAAGTGATGTCCAGGCACGTGCCCAACAGAGCGTTATTCCCATTCTCCGTTTATAGTCTGAAGTGACTTCACTCAAGTAAGCCTTATGACGTACAGCAGTCATATCTTCATTCTGAGCAAGTACTCCCGAAGCTGACTTTAATCTATTTAGTAACCTTGGATCAGCGACTAAGTTCCTCCACTTGAGGATATCTGATTGTCCCATGTTCTTTTGTTCCATAGCGTCCATCTCGAGGTTGTAGACACGGTAGGTAACCCAAAAGTCAGCAATGGCAATCTCTGATTCAAGAGCTCTGCGCTCAGCTTCTGGAATGGTTGGATACTTTCTGTCTAACTCATGCACTTGTTCATACAAAGGCTTAAAGGTGTCACTTAATTGATCTTGATGTTCTGTAACAGAATACGCCGTCTTTGCATCAACAATTCTTTGCAGTCGATCTTTTATTGCTTTTGCATCTGCAGTAAATAATTCCTGTGTCGATTGGAACGCTTCATACGGCGCTATCTTCTTATGAAGCGACTGTAGTATTTTTTCAGTGCGTGTCCAAATATCTAAACTACTAATAAACTTTGATGAGATCTTATCTGAGATACCGCCGGGAAAGGAACTCTTAATTTGCGTTAATAGTTCGGCTTGAGATTTTGTCAATGCGGTTTGTAGTCTTTTTTGTTCATCTATTGTTAGAGAATCTAATGTTCCATCAGCGATCAATGTTTCAACTTGAGCAATTTGTGATATAAATGAGCCAGTATTTGTACTATCCAGTTGTGGATAATACTGAGCAATCTCAGATTGCCAAAGTGCAACAACTGCAGCGAGATACTTTTCAAAACCCACCTTTGCAGGTTCAATAAATTTTATGATACTTCGAGTAAAGTCGAGTTCTTTGCGTGAAATAGTTTGCCCCGACTGTTCCTCAATAATTATTTTTCCTAAACCCTGTGATTCTGCCAAAATAGTTGAGTATTCAACTAGCTGCGGAAGAAGGACTGTAAGAACTTCTTTCTTACCAAGTTTGTCAGACAGACTAACTTCAGTCATTGAACGTATGTCTAATAATTTTGGCAAAGCGGGAAGTTCTGAAAGCCACTTTACTTCATGAGTTTTAAGTTTTAATTGTTCAACTTGATCAGTAAGAGCTTCTGCTTTTACAACTTGTGAGACTAAGATATCTGATGCGCCGCTACTCATTTTGCCCACATTTTTCGTTATATAGCTGTTTGTTCGAGTAAGCACAGCCTTCAGCAAGACTTCTGATTTCTGTATTGTTGTTATACACGGTTCTAACTCTGACTTTGTGGGAATACTTACGTTCGTTTCTAATAAGAGTGAGTTCAGTTGTGTGCTCACACTATCAAGTGACGAGCCAATACGAGCTATGAGTGCTTCCACATTTTGCTGTAAATTAGCATCACTGAGTTCAGTATCAGTGTTTGCTTCAGATACAGGCTGTGTTTTATCCACTTTTATTACTTGGACTACTGCTTCTGCTGGTTTCTGAGTAATTACTTGTTCTGTTTTTGGGGTTTCTTGTGGTTGAGAACTCTCAGCAGCGACTTGTGGAGCATCGGTTGAAGCAGGTGTACTATCCCAACTTTTAGCCCTACCCACAAAATACTCTCTTGTTTGAGTTACCAGCGCACTAAATTCTATCCTTTGAGACTTACTAAGTTTTGATCTGTCACGAATAAACTGTCTTGCCAAGTCGTCTAAGACTTCTTGAGCATCGTCTTTTAAGCCCTCATCAAAAACGCCTACAACATCTGCGAGTTCTTTCTTATAACTCTCAAATAAAGCTACATCACCCTCTGCTTCTGGAGCTTGTGGTGCTTGTACACCGCCTTCACCAATTCCACTTGTAGTACGATTCTCTGCAGACATAGTGCTTATTATACCAACTACTCTCAATATATTCTATCATCTACAGCAAAACTTCAGTACAATACTGGCTGATGTCAAAACAGATAGTTTTATTCACTTCCCCAGTCCTGCACGGAGACAAAGCTGGTCGTACGATTGGCTTTCCCACGCTGAATCTTGATCCACACACGCTACCACACGATACAAAGCAAGGTGTGCACGCTGCTGTGGTTACTATTTCTGGTAAACGGCACTTAGGCGCACTCTATCTTGGCCCGCGGTTGGTAAAAAATGAGACGCACACAGTGCTTGAAGTCTACATCCTCGACTTTTCTGAAGAGATCTATGGACAGACAGTTCAGTTTTGCTTAACGCACTTTATTCGTCCTGTGTTACACTTCACTTCACTTGAAGAGCTCAAACTGCAACTTGCTAAGGA
>CAYMVN010000083.1:0-2728 GCA_964394125.1 uncultured Pseudomonadales bacterium
GCTGTGACACTTCTAGACGCACTTTTTACCAAAGCTGCTGCACAAGGAATTGAGTGCGCTAAGCTAGCAGCAAGTCTGCACAACAAGCGGGTGAGCTTCCCAACTGAGGAAACACTTGAACAAACACTCACCGAGTACCAAAGTGCTACGAGAACAGACACAGTTGATACTTCACTTCTCGAGAAAGCTATTTCTCAAGTGTTTGATGAAAACCCTGACGTGCTCGAAAAAATCAAAGCAGGACAACAGCAGGTTATGGGCTTTATTATCGGTCAAACAATGAGGAAACTTGCGGGATCAAAACCAGATCAGCAGCTGCTCAGAGACACCATTGGCAAAGTTCTCGCTACACGGTAGGATGTCTACAGATGTCAAATTCAGATTTTGTTCACTTGCACGTGCACAGCGAGTACTCGATGCTCGATGGGTTGTGTAAGCTCTCTCCGCTCATCGCAAAGGCAAAAGCACACGGACAAACAGCACTCGCACTCACCGATCATGGTGGTATGTATGGTGCGTTGCACTTCTACAATGAGTGCCGCAAACAAGAAATTAAACCTATCATCGGGGTTGAAGCCTACATCGCAGAGCACTCACGATTTGATAAACAAACAAAAATGGGTGGCGATCAAGCTCACATCACCTTACTCTCAAAGAACTTTGCCGGATATCAGAACTTGATGAAGCTCGTTTCTATCGGAAATCTCGAGGGTTTTTCATACAAGCCACGTATCGATTTTGAAGTGCTTGCGGCTCACAGTGAGGGGTTAATCGTGACCAGTGGTTGCATGAGCAGCTGGTTTAATAAGTACCTTCGTGACGGCAAGCTCGAAGCAGCAGAAGCCGAGCTCTTGCGCTACAAAGAAGTATTCGGGGATCGGTACTACGTTGAGATCCAGGTGCACCCCTCAATTCCCGAGCTCACAGAACTCACACTCCAGCAAGTTGCACTCGCACGGAAACACACCATACCACTCGTTGCGACTAATGACGTGCACTATATTGAACACAAAAATGCTCGTGCTCAAGATGCACTGCTCTGTGTACAAACGCGTAAGCTGATGAGTGACACCCACCGCATGAGCATGATGGACTCACCCGATTTTTACCTCCGTTCAACAGAAGAAATGAAGGAGCTTTTTCACGAGTACCCAGAAGCGATCGAGAACACAGTCAAGATTGCCGAGCAGTGCAGTATCGAGATTCCCACCGGAAAGCTCACCTTTCCATTATACCCGCTACCAGAGGGGGAGACGACAGAGTCAATGTTCCAAAAACTAAGTTGGGAGGGCCTGCGCAAAAAGTATGCTGAGATCACGCCATCCCTCAAAGAGCGGCTTGAGTACGAGATGGATGTTATTATTCAGAAAGGGTACGCCGCGTACTTTCTCATCACCCAAGATTTTGTGAACTGGTCGAAGACACATGGGGTAAGTGTTGGCCCTGGTCGTGGTTCAGCAGCAGGCTCACTCGTCTCGTATGCGCTGAACATTACCACGGTTGACCCCATTCTGCATGGCCTCGCATTCGAGCGGTTTCTCAATCCACAGCGGCCCACTCCGCCAGATATTGATATCGACTTTGCCGATACGACTCGTGAGAAAGTTATCGAGTACGTCGCTGAAAAATATGGAAACGATCACGTCGGTCACGTCATTACGTTTGGAAGAATGGAAGCGCGGGTTTCGATTCGTGACATCGGCAGAGTACTCGGTCTACCGTACGAGGACCCCGATAAAATTGCTAAACTTATTCCTAACGAGCCAGGTAAAAAAACCTCTTTGAAGCAAGCACTTGAGTCAGTGCCAGATCTTGCAGAGTACTACAAACAGCCAAAATATAAAGAGCTCATCGACTTGGCGTCTGAAGTTGAAGGCGTGGTGCGCCACTCGTCAGTGCACGCGGCTGCGCTGGTGATTACCGAGAAACCAATCACCGAGTACACCCCAATTCAGCGTGACTCAAAAACTGGCAAGACGATTACTCAGTACGATATGTATGCCCTCGACTGTAACGTCTCGGATGACGCGATTGGTCTCTTGAAGTTCGACTTTCTTGGACTACGGAACCTTTCTATTATTCAGAATGCACTCGAGTTACTCAAGCAAACAAAGAACATTACCATCGATCTTGATACCTTACCCATTGATGACAAAAAAACGTTCGAGCTGCTTTCAAGTGGTGAAACATTTGGCGTGTTTCAGCTTGAGTCTGCAGGTATGCGGCGAGTGGCGCGTTCACTCAGACCAAACCAGTTCTCAGATATTACCGCTATGGTGGCACTTTTTAGACCAGGGCCAATGGATCTTATTCCTACCTTTATTGAAGGCAAACACAGTCCTGAGAAAATTCAGTATCCTGACGAATCACTCAAGCCAATTCTTGAAGAGACATACGGCGTGATGGTGTATCAAGAGCAGATCTTGCAGATGGCAAATGTCATGGCAGGGTACTCACTAGGAGAAGCCGACATTTTGCGCAGAGCAATCGGTAAGAAAAAGAAAAAATTACTGGATGAAAATAAGAAACGGTTTATTGAACAGTCTGTCGTAAAAGGCTACCGACAAGAAGTTGCTGAAAAAGTCTGGGGCTTCATTGAAGCGTTTGCTAACTACGGCTTTAACAAAGCACACGCCACCTGCTACGCGATGATTGCGTACCAAACTGCCTACTTAAAAGCAAACTACCCGGTTGAGTACATGACGGCACTCATGAGTATCGAGTCAGG
>CAYMVN010000084.1:0-2717 GCA_964394125.1 uncultured Pseudomonadales bacterium
TGATACTAAAGAGAGAAAAAAAGTTAACGTAGCGGAATAAGAAGAGTGTTGCAAGTCCAAAAAAGCTGCTGAGGATGAGTGCTTCCAGCGGGAGCTCTTGTAACCGTTTCCTGCGCCAAGCGTGATAGAGCATCGCGCCAGTACATCCGAGCATGACCACCAGTAGCGCAGCCGTATAGTAGTACTGGGTAGTGGGATAGCCCAAGACAAGAAAGAACAGCCGTTGGTTTTCTGCAACTTGGTAGCCGTACTCAGAAAAGATGTGAAACGGATAGAGTACTCCGGTTAAACCAAGCGGGTTGAGTAGCGCGCCACCAGCAGCAGCCAGTGAAATGAGCGCAAAAGGCCAGATTCTGTGGTACGCACGGGTCACAAGCAATCGAATAAAAAATGCTCCAAGTATTGGTAGCGCAAGAATAAAAAAGATGTGTGTATTAACCCAGACAAGCAGCAGCAAAAAACACAACAGAGCTGCGCGAATGTTGGTTATTTTGTGAGTTCTCCAGCAGTCAAGTAACCAGTAGAGTAAAAAACAGAACAGCAGACTTACAGCTTCAGGGCGTGTCTCAACTCGCGCTGTGACTCCAGGGAGAAGGACGAGTGCTGCTAGCAGAGTAACGTAAACACCGTGTTTCTGAGTTGTGAGCAAAATCATTCCACTGACTGCGCTTAGGTAGAAGAGTGCCACAACTACGGTAACAAGCGAAAATCCGCCAAGTTCTTCACTTACGGCTACCAGAATACCAAATAACCAGTGATGATTGGGAACAAACCGGTCCGCCTCTGTGCCGGAGTACCGATTGGTTGAAAAAACCTGTCTTTCCGCAAGGATGAGCCTCCCATTCATCACATGCCGGCCTAAATCGCTGGCCATGAGGTTTGTTTTTTGTACAAAAAAAAGTGCATAGAACAGAATGCAACAGCACAGCAGTAACACCTTTTTTGAGAGTAGTACATCAAGACGCATGGAGTCGGTACTTTCCTTTTTACTGCATCTAGTATATATCCTATGGTATGTCTCAGGTGCAACAGATTAAAGATGCCACAAACATTGTCGATGTGATTGGTGTATCTGTGCAGTTACAACGCTCTGGGGCAAACTACAGAGGCCTCTGTCCGTTTCATAGTGAGCGTTCGCCCTCTTTCTTCGTCAGTGACACAATGCAGCGGTATAAGTGCTTTGGGTGTGGTAAGACCGGCGACGTGTTTACCTTTTTGCAAGATCATGAAGGCTTAACATTTTATGAAGCGCTTGAAACGCTGGCGCAAAAAGCAGGCATTACTCTCGAAGCATCCGTAAAACCTACACAAGAAGACACGCAGAAAAAAGAGTTGCTAGAGCTGCTTGATCAAGCACGTGCCTACTATCACTATCTACTCACAGAACATGAAGTGGGTGCCCCCGCCCGTGAGTACTTGCGTGAGCGTGGGTGTACCAATGACTCAATTAAGCAGTTCCAGTTAGGCTACGCGCTGCCGACCTGGGACGGTTTAACCACCTACCTGACTGAGAAAAAGAAGCTGAGTAGAGACTTACTGCAGCTGTCTGGCATGGCGATCGCCGGCAAGCATGGTCTGTACGATCGGTTCCGCCACCGGATTATATTTCCACTGAAGAACGCGCGTGGGCAAGTCGTGGGGTTCTCAGGGAGAGTGTTCGACCCCGCAACTGCAAAAGAAGAGCCAAAGTACATCAATACGCCAGAAACGTCTCTGTATCACAAAGGGAAAATGCTGTACGGATTCTATGAGAATGGTCCGGCGATTCGCAAAGAAAAACGCATCGTGATAGTAGAAGGTGAGTTCGACATGATCTCGTCTGTTCAAGCACACGTCGGGGCGGTGGCTGCAATTAAAGGGTCTGCCTTGACTGCTGACCACGTACAGCTGCTTGCTCGGTCGGTTGATCAAATCGTCTTAGCGCTCGATGCCGACTCAGCCGGGTTAGCCGCCACTGAAAAAGCAATTAGCGTGGTAGCACAAGCGCAGGTTTCCCGCGAACAACCACTCTCACTCTTGGTGCTGAGAGTCCCCAGTGGTAAAGATCCAGACGAACTGAGTAGAACAGAGCCGAAATGGTGGCGCGAAGTTGCCAAGCACCCCGTCACGCCCTATGAGTTCTTGCTTGATATTGCCTGTGAAAAGTTCGATACCACAACGCTAGCAGGCAAACAGCAAGTGATGCAACAGCTCACGCCGATCTTTGCGCAGATTACCCATGCAGTGCAGTTTGAGCACTTTACTAAGTTACTAGCAGACAGGCTTGGTGTCTCAACGAGTAGTGTCCAAAAAGACATCAAAGGGTATGAAAAGAAGGCCCAGAAAAAGTCTCCGTTCGCAGCAAGTGAAGAAGAAAAACTGCCCGTACAGAAGCTCTCAAAACAAGCAAAACTTGAACGGTACTTATTATTTCTTGCCCTCCATAGTAGTGAGAGTGAACAAAAGAAATATCTTTCTGAGTTGACAGCGCTGCCGCTCAGTAGTGATGGTCTGTCACAGACGCTGACGTCAGTGCTCGAAAAAAATAAGCCTATCGCAGCAGCGATTCGTCACCTTGCGCGTGATCAGCAAGAGCTCTTGTTTGAACTTTCTACACACCCTGAAATGGAAGAAACAGTGCAGCAACTTGATATTTCAAAAGAGTGGAATGCGCGTATGAGCGAACTCAAGAAAGAGTTACTCAGTACGCGTGCCAAAGAAATTGCTACACAACTTGA
>CAYMVN010000085.1:0-2705 GCA_964394125.1 uncultured Pseudomonadales bacterium
GCGAGACTTTTCAATCGATTGTGGAGCTGAGGAATAGTTGAGGGGGCAAAAAAAACACCCTTGGCTTTCGCCAAAGGTGTTTGTGTTTCACATCGTACTTTTGTTAAAACTTACCTGCTGATCAGCGGCAGGTAGATGTTTTTTGTTGCATCTGGTTCAGTGTCGGTTTCAATTGGAATGATAGTACTTCCATCTGTTGACACAACAAAGTTTGATGCGCTTCCTGACGCAAGCGTTCCAGACACTGTAACCCACTCGGCGATCGTATCCTGAGTTACGTCAGGAATACTTGCTGAATTGAGAAGATCGACCGTGTATGAAACTGCTGCAGAACTTTCCATAGTCAGTGTGTACCCGCCCTGTTGTTCAGGGAAGACCAGCACTTTTTGCGAAAAGCCTGTTTCAGAGACAAACTCTGCACCGGGAATTGTGTTTACCGAGTTACTCAACTGCTGCCCGAGTGCATTGGTGACAGTGATGCCAACAGTTCCTGAGATCGTCAAAAAGTGATACTCAAGGTCTGTAGCTGCACTTGCTGCCTGCACGTTCTGTACTGCTGTTGCACTAATTCTCAGCTCGTTAAAGATGAGATTCTGTACTTCAGGCAGATTTAACAGGTTGAAGTGTTCTGCTGTTACCCAGTGCGGTTTCGGCAAGCTAATCGGGGCGGAACTCATTTCGATGACAGTCCCATCTCCATTCAAGGCTTTTGAAACCGGATCTATGTCCCAGGTTGGCTTACCATCTTGCCAGCTCTCATCCTTGAGTTCTGCTGCAGATGCAGGCAGGACAGACCACTCATTCTCAGTCAAAAAATCTGTGCTGATAACGTTGAGAATATTTACGCGATTACGCAAGGTGTCAAAATGCATGTTCAAGCGAGGCAAGGTCTGGTTTCTCCAGAACATCTCTGTTTCTGGCTTAAACTGACCTCGTTGTTTCAGGTAATCGAAGGTAGGCAGCAAGTCCTGAAAGCTGGGGACTGCATCACGGAAGCGAACTGCTTTTGAGCCACTCTCCATAGGGTTAGTATGATAGAGCAGTGATGACAGCATCCCATCGACGTACGAATTTACAATCTTGTAGACTTCACCAGACTCCCACATGGGGTACACTTTGAGTGCACCTTTATGCGGTGTTCCAGCAAAGACGACTTCTGCGACATCACGTTGATACTCATCACTCTGCACATATGCACGAGCCAGTAAACCACCCATGCTATGCCCAATGAGGTATACCTGAGATGAACCAGTCTTCTGCTTTACCTGTGCAATCGCGTCTTTCAGCTGTGTGATGTGTGACTCAACCGGTTGCATCCAGTTATACCACAGTACCGTCAGCATTCCGTTATCTTCTGTGTATCCTGCAGCGCGCAGTGCGTCGAGAAATGACTTATACGACTCATCTGCGAAGTGCGGTGTTGGCCCGAAGGGTTCATTACAGTATGCAGTGCTGATAAGGAAGCACTTTTTGTTCAGTGAAGCACCCATTCCTGGCAAGAAGATCACTGGGATTTTTTGAGTATCTGGTACACCAATGAAGTTGATCTGTTCATTATACGGGGTTGTTACTACCCGCGAGCGTGGTACAAACGTGTACCCAGCCAGTTTAGGGGTAAGGGTATATGTGCCCGTGATGACAGTGCGGAACTGATAGGTGCCACTGCCATCAGCGGTGGTGGTATAGGCAGAGTTTGCCGTTACTTGCACACCGGGCAGTTGGTTTCCTGCCGCATCATCAATGTACCCATACAACAAATACTTTGGAGTGTAGGTGCCGTTGCGGTCCCAGAGGTAGATGTCTGAATAGTTGTCTTTGTCTTTGGGGTCAAGGTTGTAAGCTTGCGAACCAAAAACAATGAACCAACCATCTGCTGAGATATTTGGAAAGCCAGTCGAATCATTACCTTGTGTTCCATTACTAGTAACAGACACAATTTCTGTGTTCCCAGTTTGCCTATCGTGCACAAAGATGTCATATTTGTTATTTAGGTCACTAGCAACAAGGTTACTTGCAGCTGAACCAAAAACCACAAACCTTCCGTCTGCTGAAATACTTGGCCACTCGACAGATGCCTCATTCGCTTGTGTTCCGTCGCTGGCAACAGAAACTAGTTCGGTGGTTCCCAGCTGCCTGTCATGCACAAAAATGTCCTCAATATTATTTACGTCGCTAGCAACGAGGTTGTTTGACTCTGAACTAAAAGCAACAAACCTTCCATCAGCTGAAATTTTTGGATGACTAGTTCGGCCATTCGCTTGTGTTCCGTCGCTGGCAACAGAAACTAGTTCGGTGGTTCCCAGCTGCCTGTCATGCACAAAAATGTCCTCAATATTATTTACGTCGCCAGCAACGAGGTTAGTTGACCATGAACCAAATATTACAAACCTTCCGTCTGCTGAAATGCTTGCCCACTCACCAGATGACTCATTCCCATGTGTTCCGTCGCTGGCAACAGAAACAATTTCAGTATTCCTGGTTTGTCTATCGTGTACAAAGGTATCATGATTATTATTTACATCATTTGAATCAAGGTTGTTTGCCCATGAACTAAACGCCACAAACCTCCCATCTGCTGAAATGCTTAACCCCACACTAGATTCCTCATTCGCTTGTGTTCCGTCGCTGGCAACAGAAACTAGTTCGGTAGTTCCCATCTGCCTGTCATAAACGAAGATGTCTGCATATTCATTTGCATCACCCGC
>CAYMVN010000086.1:0-2668 GCA_964394125.1 uncultured Pseudomonadales bacterium
CGGAGAGATCATTAGCCGATTCGAGAAAAAAGGTTTGAAGATGGTGGGCTTAAAGATGGTTTCAATGACCGATGCTCAACTCACTGAGTGGTACGTAGAACACAAAGAAAAGAGTTTCTTTGGAGACTTAAAGTCATTTATGGGTTCACTGCCAATTGTTGCTATGGTCTGGCAGGGAATTGACGCTGTACCAGTAGTTCGTAAGCTCATTGGTACAACTTCAGGCCGTGAAGCAGAAGCTGGTTCAATTCGTGGCGACTTTGGAATGAGTCAACAGTACAACCTCATTCACGCTTCTTCATGTAACGAAGATGCCGAAAGAGAAGTAGAGATACTCTTCAATGTTGATGAACTTTTTGAGTATGACACAGCGATGGATCAGGTAATCTACGCTGATTACGAGAGAAAATAAGGAGACTATGCCGTCATTTGAATTTGGTGATACCAACTACAGTAGACTTTCTTCAGAAGTGCAGAGTGCACTAAAAATTATTGCAAGTCCTGAAGACACAACACTGATGCAGTACGGGTTTGCTCTTGCTGCGCTGGTGAAAGAAAATCACACTTTTAAAAATGGCGGCGTAGAATCTAATGCTTCTGATCTGCAAACACAGTTTGAGGAGTTTAAGAACTACCTTACGCCAATAGAAGATTGCAAGAATCCTGCTGATGTTGATCGTTTTGTAAAAAGATTAACAGGTGTATTGAATAATTCTGATCGCAACTCGAATATACATTTTTCAGAACTTATTTCTGATGCGTTAATTAGTTTCTTGCAGAGAAAAGCTGCAGAGATAAAGAGTAATCTGGAACCGTCTACACAACGGTCAAATCAAGAGCGCTCAGGCTCTGAATATGGTAGTATTTCTAGTCAAGAAATTACTACTGCAGTAGCAGCGGCAAACACTGTTGAAGACTTTATTTCGTTCCTTGAGGGTAAACAGCCTGAATTAACATTCACGCTCACATATAAACGTTCGAGTGGTAATGTGGAGGCAGCCGCGTACACTGTTTCAAATCAGATACAAGTGCTTGATGAATTGCGCAGAAAGTGTGCTCAGGCAGAGCTTAGAAATGATCAGAATAAGATCGTATCGGTTATTAGCGACGAAGTTCCTGCATACGCCCGCGGACTCTTTCAAAAGCAGTTCCTACAAAATACTGAAATAACTTCTGATGAATCTTTGAGGGATGGGGTGAAAAGAGCAACTTTCGCGCTTGCAAGTACAGTCAGGAGCTTTTTCTCTGGTAATAGCCGTTCATAAACTCTGTGCTTCCAGCGGGAATCGAACCCACATCGTAAGTTCCGGAAACTTATGTTCTATCCATTGAACTATGGAAGCTTTTTGCTGTGTGTCCCCACCAGGAATCGAACCTGGATCTAGGGTTTAGGAAACCCTCGTTCTATCCATTAAACTATGAGGACAGTTCCTTGGTGTGCTCAAGAATTGTAACACATTTGCTGCGGCATGTGATAAAGTATGATGCGGAGGTTGCTGATATGCAGATGCAGTTGGAAGAGTACGGACTCTACATAGGTAAAAAGTTCTTTATACGACCGGATGGTACGCCATTTTGGCAGTTTCTCAGCAAACACGATATACCATTCTCAAAAAAACACTTCCCCTTTTTAACGACCTCAGAGACGCCGCAAATAAAGCCAGTCTTTGACTGGAATGAGTACCTTTCACTGCAGTCAAAAGGCGAGGCGCTTGCCTACTTATATGCAGGGTTTGGCAAAGCATTCAATTATGTTGGCCCCATTCTTGACCTCGAGTTAAAGCACGGGTTTAACGATCACACTGACCGGCACACGCTCTGGGTTAGCCAGACCACAGTTGAGCTGCTGCAGCGAGCAGGCTGCTCGTACGATGGAAGAGGGGGCTATGACGTAACCACTGAGCTACTCGCGGTTCTAGCTGGTATGACGCACGATCTAGGCAATATCTTTGGCAGAAAAAAACACTGGTACATGAGCTCATGGCTTTTGACCAGGCTTTTTAAGAACATCGCCTACGAGAGTAGCGAGTGGCAGCACCTCAACTTTGCAGTGTTATTCCATGAAGAACCTGAAGTTGTGGCAGACGCGCTCGACCTAAAAACAACCTTTCCCCTGCACTGGGCACTGATTGCTGCAGACAAGATGCACGTTGGCAGAGAGCGTATCGGGCCGCGTTCGTTTGAGTTTGGGGTGAAGTCGAAAGTGCTTGAACAAGATGTACATATTTTGGCAAATGCATTGATTGTTCGATCAAGTTGGTGTCTGGGTGTGGGTGAGTTTCTGTGGAATCTCGACTTCAGCGTTGATCAACTCGAAGAAAAATTTGCTTCGTTCAGCAAGGGAAATGATAGAATCTGGTTGCCACAAAAGTTTCAGGATAAGCTACTTGGGCAAGGAGTGCGGTACCGTGACACATTTGTTCAGCTATTTATTGAACTCTATCAAGACCGGTTGGATATGGCGATGGAAAGTATTTTTTTGTTGTTTCCGTTTATACACCGCTTTACTATTCTGCTCGTCGACAACGACACGCGCAAGAAAGTGGGTAGTGGTTCGCGAGTAATCTGGAGTAGAAAACGAGGAAGTGGGAAGAGTATACTATCGAAAATCGGGGAGTAGCGCAGTTGGCTAGCGTGCGTCGTTCGGAACGACGAGGCCGCAGGTTCG
>CAYMVN010000087.1:0-2641 GCA_964394125.1 uncultured Pseudomonadales bacterium
TAGACGCGCAGTAGGTTATGGTGGTAATTATACCTCGAACCGAGTATACTAGTGAATGTATTTTCCCATCAGTTATGAAAATAATCACCAGATTTTTGAATCAAGTACGTACTCACTGGATACTTTCGCTCTTAGCTGTTCTCCTTCTTGTTGGTGGCGGCTGGTGGTTTTTTGGCAGAAGTGCTGAGACTGTGAAGTTAACATTTGAACACCCCATTCGCACAAAGATCACCCAATCACTCGATGTTTCAGGTACGATAAATGCCAAACAAAAAGCACGACTCAGGTTTTTGGCAGGTGGAAAAGTCGTTTTCGTTGGCCCACAGCAAGGTGACTTTGTTAAGAAGTGGCAGACGCTTGCAACAGTGGATAGAGCAAGTCTCTTAAAACAGCAAGATCAAATCTTGAATAAGTACATGCAAGAGCGTCTCGACTGGGAGACAACCCTTGATACAACAAAAGACGGTGCACAGACAACAATTCAGAACCGCGTTAAAGATAAAGATCAGCTCGATCTTACGAATAAAGTACTCGATGTAGAAATTCAAGATATCGCCATAAAAAACACAGTTCTCTCTGCTCCATTTGACGGTATTCTAACTGTTTCTCCAACTGCAGTCGCTGGCGTGCAGCTTACGGCAGCTGACTACTTTGAAGTTGTTAACCCTGGCTCACTGTACTTTAGTGCAGTCGTTGATGAGGCAGACATTGCAAAAGTAACGCCCGGGCTTCGCTCTGAGCTTGTACTTGATGCATTTGCAGATGAAACTATTCAGACGCAGGTTCGTTCAGTTTCGTTTACCAGTACGGTTGGAGATAACGGCACCGCATTTGCAGTAGAGTTTCCACTCTCAGCAGCACAGTTCTCAAACAAGCTTCGGCTTGGTATGAATGGAGATATTCGGATTATTTTAGACGAAAAGGAAGGTGTGCTCACTATTCCAATTTCTGCAACCAGAACTCGAGACGGGAAGATGTTTGTTGACATTAAAAAAGATGAAAAAACAACAGAAGAGCGTGAGATTGCGGTAGGGTTGGAGAGTGATGAAGCGGTTGAAGTTGTTTCAGGCCTCACCGAACAAGACCTAGTGCTCATCCCGTAGTACAAAAGTAACCTGTCATGATTCTAGAACTCAATACAGTATCCAAAACATACGAACTTGGTGGAGCACTCATTCGAGCACTCGATGCTGTTGATCTCACTGTTGCAGAAAATGAATTCATAGCCATCATGGGCCCATCAGGCAGTGGTAAATCGACGTTTTTACAAGTTGCGAGTATGTTGGCTCAAGCAACATCAGGCAGCATTCTCCTGCGTGATAAAGACGTTACAACATATAATGAAGTCGAGCGCGCGAAGCTAAGAAACAGAGAAATTGGCTTCGTTTTTCAACAGTTTAACCTCCTCCCCCGAACCAGTGCCCTTGATAATGTTGCTCTGCCCCTCATCTATGCAAAAGTTTCAGAGAAAGAGCGTATAGAACGAGCTACCAAGATGCTTGCCCGAGTCGGTTTAGCAGACAGAATGCAAAACACTCCAGCACAGCTTTCTGGTGGCCAACAACAACGAGTTGCGATTGCGCGAGCACTCATTAATAATCCATCAATTATTTTTGCAGACGAGCCTACCGGGAACCTTGACTCCAAATCTGGAGAAGACATTAAAGCATTCTTAAAAGAGCTGCATGCTGAAGGGCGCACCATCATCATGGTTACCCACGAAGAAGATGTCGCTGAGATTGCAAAGAGAATGATTCTTTTTAAGGATGGTAAAATTGTGCACGACTCTGCTCGGGAAAAGTCTGCACGGAGGAAGAAATGAAAGATATCTTTCACATCGCAATTAAAGCAATTTTAACTAATAAAGTACGTGCATTTTTAACGATGCTCGGCATCATCATCGGCGTTAGTTCTGTGGTGCTACTCACTGCGATAGGCAATGGGCTTTCGCTCTTTGTTACAAAACAATTTAATGAGCTCGGGGCGAACACGGTGCTCGTCTTCCCCGGTGATATTTTTGGTGAAAATGGTGGATTTAGTGAAGAGAATCAGGTATCGTCACTTGCTAGTAGTAAGCTCAAACTGACCGATGTTCAAACACTCAAGAGAATGCGAGAAGATGTTTCTGAAGTTGCTCCATTTAACATACATGCAGATAAGGCGACGTTTCAAAAAACCACAAAAAGCGTCACAGTCCTGGGTACTTCAGCCAACTACGACACTGCGTTCAATACGAAGATCATCAAAGGCACATTCTTTTCAGAATCTGACGAACAAGATGCAAACCTTGTGGCAGTGCTTGGATTTGAAGTTGCAGAAAAGATCTTCGGTAATGTTGACCCTGTTGGTAAGAAAATAAAGCTGGGTACGCAAACCTATACCGTTTTAGGTGTTGCAGAGAAAAAAGGAAGCTTTGGCGGCCCTTCTTTTGATACCTACGTGTACATACCGCTCAAGTCGTTCTTTAAGAAGTATGACACCGAGTCTATTATTCGAATTGTCGTTAAGACAAAGACCACCGAACGCGTTGACGAACACATTAAGAATATTGAAGTAGAGCTTCAAAAAAGGCTTAAGAAAGATGAGTTCTCGGTTGTGAATCAATCTCAAATCCTCGAGTCAATTAATCAGATACTTGGTG
>CAYMVN010000088.1:0-2636 GCA_964394125.1 uncultured Pseudomonadales bacterium
TTATACCCGGAAAAGATGCACTAAAGTTAGAGCTCCTGTTTGATCCAAGACGTGAGCCAAGTGATACCAGTAAAGCAGAAATATCTCGTTTTCCTGAGCAAACAAAAAACAGGGTGTTAATTTGTGGTAAGTTTGTCAGTCTTTTGAATGGGTCTGAAAATTCAAACTCTGATTTAGAGAGTCAGCAATCTGACAGCTTCTTAGCTCTTGCTGAACACAGTTATGGAGCCCAGTCGGCTCTTCTCTATGAGAAGCTGCTACAGCTCGCAAAAGATATAGAATCAAAGTCGAAAGCAAGAAACTCTGAACCAAATCAGATATTAGCTGATCTCGGTGTCAGTTTAATTAAGTCGGGATATACCTTACAAGGCAGAGAAGTAGTAGTTAGGTATCTAGAAGAAAATAAAGCGAGAATCAGTATAGAAAATCTGTGCACTGTAATGATGGATATCAGTGGACTCAATGAGCCAGCTCTAATACTCAGGTTGCATCAGGAAATTAAGTTAAAACTTGAACGGATTACAGACTCATGGCATCAAAGATTAGTAGCTCACTACAATTCATATGAAGGCACTTTCACTGAAAATGGAGCCCGGTTGGTCTCTGACTTGTTATATCGAGATAGTAACAAAACAATCACTGCTAAAGAATTTCACACGTTTGTACAGGGACTCTACAACAAAGGTGAGTACAAACTAAAAAACAAAAAATATGCGAGTGTTCTTGAAAGGCCAGCCACTGTTGAGGAAGCTAGTTATTACGAAGCGCTCATAAAATTAGCAGATGCCGGTAAAAAATTAAGTACAAGTGCTGTGGTAGCTGAAAAAAATGTGATAGCAGAAGCCCAATCTCTATCAGAGACTGTAGCAAGAATATATCAATTAGCAGCATTTGGTGCACAGCGACGAGTACAGTTGTGGGATGCAGAAGAAAAACCAAGTAACCCGGATATGTTGTTACGGTTTGAAAATAATAAATTGAGCACCATAGAAACTGTACTCTATGTCATATTTAGCGATGCAAATCAATTTTCTGAAGGGCTCGAGCTACTCTATTCCACCGAACAAGGGATGAAAAAGTTGCAACTATTTAAGCTCGCAGCTCGTAACTTCCCTCAGACTGTTTCTGATACAGAGTTCAATCGCTTCTTAAATGAGTGGAAGTCCTCACTTCTTATTACAAGCAAGCAGTTACAAGATAAACAGTATATTGAGATTGATGTAATTCAGAGTGAACTGACCACACTACTAGCAAAAGATACAGGAGAAAGACCGCCTCAACCGACTGATTCTCATCTATTCAATGAACATAAGCGTATGATGGCAGATGCTTGTCTTAAGAGAGGATCACACAAATACAGTAAAATAGGACTCGACTTACTACAAGATTTATCTGAGGTGCAGGCACGCTTTTTTAATCCTTATGAACAGCGGAGTCCTTCCGATTCTTTATTCGGACCATCAAGAATAACTGCACTTAATAAACAGCACGAATTTCAACCAGTAGCATTTAAAGTTAAGGCCTTGTTAGAGAGCTGTGCTGCTGTGCCAAGTTCGGCTCATGAACTTTTTAATCAAGCACTTACCTTATCTGCTCAAATCAAGATCGATGCAAAAAATGATAATTTTTACCAATTAGAAGAGAGCGTGTTTGTTTTAATAACGTTGAGTGAGCATGCAGCAATCTACGGCAGTTTAGAAACAGTGCAAGAGATATATAGCAAGGTTGGTAAGATCATCAATCAAATAGAGCAAGTGTGTAATCAGCGACTAACTGACTTTAATTCACTTTCTCAAAAAGAAAAAGATAAGCAAGATTGGAAGATCCCTTCGCAACTGAACTCAAATCTTTCAAGAATAAGATTCTGGCAACAAGACTATGAATCAAGAGTAAAAGCACACGTTATTGTCAGTGAAGCTTCCTCCGGAAACCAGGAAAAATCAGTCTTGCTAAGGAATGAAATAGTAGATAGTTTTCAAAAAGATATTGAGAATAGGAGAGACAGATTTGATGTTCGGTCTATGATTGCGGCAGTAAGAGTACTCTCTGATAATCCACAGTTTAAAGACTCTGCGTATGAACTTTTTGATTTCTGTATTCAAAAGTTGGCACTCAATCGAGGTGGTGACTCAATTTTTAATGACTCTATTTCATATTTTTTAAGTACTGTTAATGACTCTAATCTTGCTACTGAGGTTAAAGATAGTATTTTTGCAAACTTAATAAGGTCACTTACTCCTGCAAAAAATGATGATGCTCTCCAGATGCTAGAAACAATTTTTGGAGTACTTGATAGCATTAATTCATTAAAATCTTCAAGTGATTTTAACCAAACAGACGCTGAGTCACTCAAAGTAATTTGGCGATTCACTGAACACACTGAAATTACTGCAGAAGGAGGCTATAAAAATACTGCAAAAATAAAGTTATTGAAGAAAGCTTTCTTAAAGATACTTTCTGTTCACCCTGAGCTGATGTATGGAAGTAATTTTGCTGCAGTGCAGTCTATCTCTTCTGATACAGAATATCAAAAGTATGTATCGTATCTTCTTCCAGAAGAAGCTCAAAAGTATTATGCAGGTGAAATTATCACTGACGGTGTCTTCGACATGAATAAAATTAGGGCAGGGTTCTAT
>CAYMVN010000089.1:0-258 GCA_964394125.1 uncultured Pseudomonadales bacterium
TCTGGTAAGTTATCTCTTTTATGTATAGTTCAAACAAAGCTGGGCTTATTATTCTGCAATCACTTTTTTAGTAGATTTGCTCTTGTCCATCTCTTGAAATGGTCTGCCCTGATTATCAGTGAATTGGCGAGTGCCTGTCACAGGTTTGGCGATTGGTTTAGTGCCGAGCTGGGTAGTGATATTTATCATACTTTGGCTAAACGAAGGGGCACGGTTGAGCATTTGCTGGTATGCCTTCTTATTTATTGGGGCTGTAGG
>CAYMVN010000089.1:268-2636 GCA_964394125.1 uncultured Pseudomonadales bacterium
CTGACATAGTTACATCATAATACAAAGAACATTTTGCTTCCATCCTGATTTTTGGTGAGTAAAACGTAATCACGCATATCCTGCTCTAGCTGTGGGAGTCTGACCAATTGTTTGATAAAATCGAAGGCAAGTTCGAAAGTAGTCAATGACTGCCGACACGGTTCTACTACTGAGTAGTATAATTGCCCAAAAGTTTTGTATTGATAATAACAGGGGTCACAATGGAACGCGTAAAAACATATATGTATAAAGTAGTTGTTGAACTACCCCAAAGCCCTAACTGGAGCAAGTATGAAAAATCTAAAGGTGCATACTCCAATTTGTGGCAATACTTTACTGCAGAACTTGCGCTTGCAGCAGGCCTACAAGCGGCTTGCACATCAGCTGTAAGTGTACTAATCATAGAACATTTAGCAACTCTACCACTGCATCAAATAAGGCAACTTAAACACGGGTTGCCATGGAGTAGCGAGATTGATTTAAGTGAAATAAACCTTGAGCTCTGTCAAACACATGAACATCCAATTAGTCGTTAATAGCAGAAAATAACACTACTTCAACTCAATCGCGTAGAGATTCTTGGGCGCATCAGAACTGAAGGTTGTGTACATGAGGATGCGGGTACCATCTGGCCATGGGTACACAAATGTGTGATCAAACGGGCCAGAGTAGAGTGTGAAGATATTTGTTGCGTCGTAGCTGGTAATTTTAATTGCCCCATCTTGAACAAAAATGAGATGATTCGAGTCTGGATACCACTGTAGCGTCTCGGTATAGAGTGGTGAGTGGTACTGTCTAAAGCTGTTCACCGTTTGTGCAGAGTTTGTTGCCTGGAGAGAACGGTATGCACTTGGGCTGGCGGTAATAGAAGCCAGGTCCTTAAAGCGGGCATCCCTCGAGAGCAACAGCTTATACTGTGCAGTTGAGTCAACAGGCTCTGTGCCTAACTTAAAGTTGCGATCTTCTTGCATATCGTATACGTAGATTGAACCAGGGACAAGGTTTCGTTCTTCCTGTTGTGTGCTGGCCGCAGGTACTGGCGGAATGAGATTCTCAGGAAGTGTCACCTCTTTTGTGGCGGTGTACAAGATTTTTTCTTTATCTGGAGAAAAGTACACATTTTTTGCACTCTCAGTAGCAAGTTTAATAACCTCTGGTGGGAACTGTGAGAGATACTGTTTTTCTTTTTGGTACATGTCAGCTTCCCACTCAGACAAAATTTGCTCAGACTGGGCAGAGACATCTTTCAGTGTTTTTAAATCACTTGTGGTATCAATGGGAAGTAAAAACTCTTTGGTCGGGGTAATGACCAGCACTTCACTACTATCAGGAGACCAAATATACTCTGCAGTATCAAGCTTCAGAGCTGGTAAGTCTTCAGCAACTTGGCGTGGACTTCTCTGAAGTGCAACTGGCACAAACGAGTTGAGATCCATAACGTACAAGCCATTTTTACGTTGTGATGACTGTGTTACAGAGTAGTACAACAACTTCTGACCATCTGGAGAAGGGAGAATGTTTGTAACTCCGGTGTAGGTAAGGCGTGTTAAACTGGGTGCAGTAGGAAAAAGGCGCGCGTTTGTTTGTGTGACCAGCTCTTTCTGAACTTGCAGTGACTTCTTCCAGGGAGCGTAGCCGTCTTTGGAAATTGTTACTTCATATGTATCTGGAGCCAAGTAGAGGGTGTCATCTGTTGCTGTTACAAGTGTATCGTTTATAAAAACTTCAGCACCAGTGGGAAATGAGTTGGCAGCTAACAGGCCAGTATCTTGTTGTACACCGCTTTTTGAAACACGAATTGAGCCTTTTGCGTATTGAATAGCAAGGACTGTGCCAATAAAGATGATAACAAATGAGAGTGCAGTAGTGTAAACTCGTTTATTGACCCGTGTACGCATATGAGTAGTATAAGGTGTATTAGGAAAAAATGCAGCAAAGTATTTTAGCGTATCTCTTCCCAAAGGTCGGTGTTGATCTCGGTTCTCACTCGCTGAGAGTGTGCACTGCCCAGAATGAACTTGTCTGTGAATCAAGTACCAGCATTGCTGTACACTCACAAACGGGGAGTGTTGTGGCGTTTGGAGAAGAAGCTGCTGCGCTTGAAGGGAAAGTCGGGGAGTGGGTGAATGTCACCTGGCCAGTACAGCAAGGGGTGATTGCTGAACCAAAACTACTTAAAAAACTCTTGCAAAATGTTCTGCAGAAAGAAAAATTGCTCTCGTTCTTCTCAAGTCCAACTGCACTGGTGTCAGTTCCGGTTGCTAGTACAACGGTGCAGCGAGACATGGTTGCAGATGTTTTTAGAGCAATCGGTTTCCGTGAAGTCTTAACAATTGCACAACCGCTCGCTGCAAGTATTGGTGCTGGT
>CAYMVN010000090.1:0-2573 GCA_964394125.1 uncultured Pseudomonadales bacterium
GCGATACGCTCTGGGGAAGTGGCGGAACTCGGGCGAGTGTCTTAGTATTTTCACACGGTTTGTCAGCATTCGAGACTGTGCTGCTGGTTACGAGACAATTTCTGCTTCATTTTTCTGGAGCATTTCTTTTTGGTGCAAGCACAGAGAGCGACCGAAACAGTGCCGGATTTGGAGTTATCTATCTGGTATCAGCACTGGTGATTGTAGTGACACTCTTTTTACTACTGCTTAAAAAAGTTCCGCAGCACTTCAACAGAGTGTTACTTTTTGCTCTCGGTCTGACGTGCATTGGGATTGTGCCCGCGGCTATCTCGCAGGATGCACCGCACCAGATTCGCTCACTGCTGAGCATTATCGGCTTAGTTCTCTTTGAAGCAGTGGCACTTGAAGTCTGCATATCGCGTATACAGTCCGATGTCTACAAAAAAATATCTGTAGGGTTGCTCATTATTCTGTACTCTTTTTTTTCGGTTACTTTTATACACAACTACTTTACTCTGTTTGCAGCGGCGAGCACTGAAGCGTTTCAAGATGGGTATCTCGATGCATTCCGCGGCGCGGTTGAGTACGAGAAAGGACTGAACGGGAAACCTGAAGTACAACAAATTATTTTCTCTGATGCGTACGGACAGCCATACATCTTTGCACTCTTTGTACGGAAAACAAATCCTATTTGGTACCGTGGAGGCTCGCTGAATAAGTATCTCTTTGTGAGTAGTATTTCTGAAAGTGATCTGCTTCGAAATAATACACTGCTCGTTGCTACCCCAGGAGATGCTGTTGCTTCACAGAAGCCGACAGAAATCATCAAAGGTGCAGATGGCAGTACTCGATTCCTACTCTACTACACAGGAGCGCACCCATGAAGTTCAGTATCAAGTATTGGTATCTGTTTCTCTTGTGCTGTTTATTTGTCACTCCTCGGTTATTCCTTCTGCGCGACAATGCGATTCCGTTTACCTTCGACCACGGGAAAGACTCGATCGCGATTCTCGATATGTGGCTCACACACACGCCAAAGTTGATCGGCCCGTGGACGAGCATCCCTGGTCTCTTTTTTGGCCCTGCTTGGTACTACTTGTTACTTCCAAGTTTTATTATCGGTGGAGGAAACCCCGTTGCCCCAGTCGTGGTTATGGTACTCCTAGGTGTAGCACAGATTCTTTTGGCATATCGATACTTTGGGAAGTCTACTGCTACGATAATTGCCACGTCACAAACCTGGATGACCGTTTCACAAAGTGCCTGGAACCCTTTTCCCATGACCGCACTGACGCTTTGTATTGCAATTCTTTTTAAGAAAATACTGCAAACGAAGCACGCACTTTTCAAGCTCTACTTTTTTCTGGGAATAACAGCGAGTCTGGGCTTCCACTTTTCAACCGCTTTTGCCGTCTTTTATGTGCTCCTTATTCCTTGTTTCTTTCTGCTGCACAGAGTGCACATCTCGCTTAAATCCGGAGGAGCACTCCTCCTCGGTTTTGCGCTGCCATTTCTGCCGCAAGCACTCTTTGAAGTTCGCCACTCATTTCTTGAAACACGTGCGGTTCTTTCGTATCTCATAGCAGGTGGCGCACCTGCTGATCGTTCATGGTCTGGTCTTTTTAGTATTTTAAGCAGTGTTTGGGGCGAGATCAGCCTCGGTATTTTTCCTGGAACTGAGGCACTCCCTAGTTTACTGGCTCAGTTTATATCAGTATTTGTAATAACTACTTACGCACTGGGTGGATACTGGCTATACAAGCATAAAAAGAAGTTATTTCTTGGCAGTGACGCGCTTGTATGGTTCTTACTGCCAACAGTTGGTTTTGTTTTTCTGCACTATAATGTGTGGTACGTTCTTGGTATGACACCACTCTTCGTTGTAATTGCTGGTCAGTTAGTAGATGTCGCGCCAAGACAACTTCGAATCATTGTGCTGGTACTTTTTCTCATGGCTCCGCTCGGAAAAGCATACACCTATCTTTCTGGTGATGCACAAACGCTCAAGAAAAGCAGTCAGTTCTTGCCGGTCAAGTTAGCTGCACTTTCTTTTATCCGCGCTGACGCCGCTGGTAGGCCATTTGCATCATATCACTTTGTGCCTGATGTCTACGACTACTCGTACCAATACTTGTACTTTTTTGCAGCCTTGGGAGGACAACCACTGCCTGCTGAGTTTAGTTACGCGCCAGGGAAAATAGCCTACATCCCTGAGAAAGCAGACCTCTTACCACTGTTTGAACACACTGCAGCGCCTGAAAAGATCTACTTTATTGTTGAGAAGCCAGAGCAGACAGCGATACAAGAGGCTTGGTGGAATGAACAAAAGTACTCCAAGATTATTCATGAAGAGAAAATAAGTCCTGAAGTTACGGTGTTTGTGGCTCTGCCATAACAAGTGACTCTGCGCTGAGCTGAGCACCAGCTGTGAGACACACAGCTTTAGAAATTTTTTGTTCCTTCATGTACTCTATAAGTTCAGGCGAATGAATTGCTGCAGCACTAGGAAAGATCTTTGCGAGTGCTTGTTCTGGTTCTTTTGTTACCTCACCAAACATGAGTTGCAACTGATCTGGGTGTGCAAGTACTGG
>CAYMVN010000091.1:0-2542 GCA_964394125.1 uncultured Pseudomonadales bacterium
CTCACGAATTTCTGCAAGATGCATGAGCGCGTTTCCAGATGAGACTGAATCTTCAGCGAGAGTATCTTCAACGACAGTCAACTTTGGGATGAGTGACGACGTGAGGTAACCCTGCAAGCTTAGTTCTGCGCGCTTTGCATCTACTAGACTACGCGCCTCGATAGAAAGAATCTCATTTGCTTTTCGCAGTTCTTTATACTGTTCATGGGCAAAAATGAAGATAATGAGGGTAATGGGAAGCGGTAGGAGCGCGAAGACCTCACCGGTCGTCATCCCTTGTGACAACAGTACATGCAGGAGCACTGTTTCCGTTACAACTGCCAGAGAAACGATGGTCGGAACAGAGATACTGAGAAAAAAGAGATGAATAAAACTGACCATAAAAAAAGGCGACTCTATGTTGCCAGTACTGGCAATTAAAAAGAAAAAACCAAAGGTGAGCACAGCCATTTCTGCAGAGTTAGAATCTGGAGCAATGTGATGCAACTTGCGCCTCTTTATGCGTTTTAAGATAAAAAAAACAAGTACCACACCAGCAAAGATCTGGAGAGCAAACGTATGAGCACTCTCAAAGGTGCTCAGCGCATACGCCAAAAGAAGCGCAAACGATACCACTATCAGTTGAAGTTTGGCAGACATATACTCTTATGGTATACTATTTTTCGATGAAACACACAAACACCTTTCTCAACCTTCTTCTTACTGCATAAGATTGTTGTGAGGGGTTGATACGTGTTATGAGCCCCGCAAGGGGTTTTTTTGTTTTTGTATATGAAAGAAGGAACCTATGTCAGCACCATATGAGCACACCACTATCGAAGAGAAGTGGCAGAAGTTTTGGGAAGAGAAGGGACTATTTCAAGACAGTGCGACTCAAGACTGCACAAACAAAGAAAAGTTATTCTTGTTGTTTGCGTTTGCGTACCCTTCTGGTGCAGGACTGCATGTAGGGCATGTTGAGAGTAAAACAGCACTTGATATCTTGGCACGATTTAACCGTATGAGCGGGAAGAGTGTCTTCTTTCCAGTCGGCTGGGATGCATTTGGTTTGCCTGCAGAAAACTATGCTGTTAAAACAGGTGTGCATCCTGCAGTGACTACAAAGAATGCTATTACAACTTTTCGCCGCCAAATTAAGCGGGTGGGTATCTCATATGACTGGCAAACAGAAATTGCCACCTGCCATCCGGAGTACTACAAGTGGACACAGTGGATTTTCTTACAACTCTTTTCTGCAGGACTTGCCTATCAATCACTCGGCTCAGTGAACTGGTGCCCGAGTTGTCAGACCGTGCTCGCGAACGAGCAAGTTGTCTCAGGACGCTGTGAACGCTGCGATTCCGAAGTTATACAAAAGCAGATGAAACAGTGGTTCTTTAAGATAACTGAGTATAAAGATGAACTCATCTCAGGACTCGATCTCGTCGACTGGCCAGAACCAACAAAACAGCAACAACTCAACTGGATTGGTAAGAGTACCGGCGTAAAAATCACTTTTGCTTCCAAAGATGCTCAGCTACCTGCGCTGACCTGTTTTACCACCCGGATTGATACTGTCTGTGGTGTGACCTTCCTCGTCGTTTCACCAGAAAAGTTTGTTGAACTAAAACTGGCTGACGTACTACCAGAAGAAAACAAACAAGCAGTGGCTATGTACTTGGCAGAAGCTAAGAAAAAAACAGAAGAAGAACGAAAGATTGGTGAAAAAAATAAAACTGGTGTAGAAACGGGGGTCTTCTATAGTAATCCTGTTACTGGTGCAGCCGTGCCACTCTTTATTGCCGATTACGTGTTAGCAGGGTATGGAACTGGAATTGTGATGGGTGTACCAGCACATGATGTCCGTGATGCTGCTTTCGCACAGAAGTTCGCACTGCCAAGTATTGAGGTGATTGATGTCCAATCGGGGACGCTCATCAATTCAGGCAAGTATACTGAGCTTTCTTCTGAAGAAGCTGCAAAACAGATCGTGGCAGATCATAGTACTGCTATGGAAATAGCAACGACCTATAAGCTCAGAGACTGGTTGATTAGTCGCCAGAGGTACTGGGGTGTTCCAATCCCCATAGTCTACGACCCAGAAGGTGTGGCACATCCTGTGAAAGAAGAACACTTGCCATGGGTGTTACCAACTGATGTTGAGTTCAAGCCAACCGGCGAGTCGCCACTGACCTACTCGAAAGAGTTCATCGAGCGCACCGAGCGATTATACGGAAAAGGGTGGAGACCAGAGTTCGACACCATGGATACGTTTGTTGACTCAAGTTGGTACTTCCTTAGGTACGCTGATGCTCGCTCCCGGGAAGTGTTTGCGTCTCCTGAACAACTGAAAAAGTGGCTGCCTGTCGACTTCTACATGATTGGGCCAGAACATATCGTGTTACACCTGCTGTACTCAAGATTCTTTACCAAGTTCTTGCGAGATAAAGGGTATCTTACCTTTGGTGAACCATTCATGAAGATGCGTCACCAAGGTATGATCATGGGTCCTGATGGAAAGAAGATGAGTAAGAGTAAGGGGAACGTTATCAACCCAGATGAT
>CAYMVN010000092.1:0-2461 GCA_964394125.1 uncultured Pseudomonadales bacterium
ACCCGCGCCGCCACCACCACCGCCTCCTCCTCCGCCGCCGCCACCGGAGCCACCACCTGATGAGCCTGCACCAGAAGCTCCATAACTTGAGTCACTCGCACTGCTGAGCGACCCCAGTGCACTCTCTATCGAACCAATACTCTCACCGATATTCAGGGTACCAGTTGAGCCGATACTTCCGCCACCCCAATGACTCACCAAGGCAGCTTGTTGTTCAGGGCTGAAGTTAACTAGAAATTGTTTCAGAACCTTTTGGGAAACTCCGAGGGCTGTTCCATACACTAAGTACTTCTCCCACAATACAATAGAATCGATCGGATACTTTGTCGTGACGTTGTAATCTGAGAGGTGTTTCTTAAATGCCAGCCACTGTGCTTTTTCAAGTAGTCCTGTTGGTGTTAATTTTTCACTGCCCACTTGGAACACGAGCGTGATAATGAAGAATACTACTGTAACAACAAGTATGCTAATCGTGATAATGAGTGCCACTGGATCAACTGAGCGCAGTGCAATCATTGATAGAAAGAGAAAGAACTGTAATCCTCCAAGTAAAAAAATACCGAGTGGAGTCAAACCTTTAGGTTTATTTTTATGACTCGTCTCGTCAAAAAAACCTTCTCTGAGATTTTCATCAAAAACAGCTTGAGGAAATGTCTCGCGAAAAAACTCAGACGCTTCGTGCCTGTTTTCGCGTACCCAACGAACGATTGAATCAAGCGGAATAACTTGCTTGCCAACTCCCGAGATCTGTTTTTCTTCTGTGCCAACTTTGTTCAATAAATCGAGGACAAGTGCTTGAATTGTTGATGGCTGTAGTGCGGCCTGTTGCAGTGACTCTAGGTAGTATGTATAACTCTTAAAGAGAAAGCCTTCCTTTTGATCTGAACGAACCAAGCTATAGTAGCGGTCGTTCACCAAAGACAGTACTGTCGCTGTAAATGACTGAGAGTTGAGCACTTTGTTACCAGACAAGATCTGTTCTATTTGCGCAGGATCGATTGCACTTGGTGGCTCCCACAGCGTGCCAGCTTGGTTGACACTGGGTAACGGATTATCTTTCCCATACTGCCAAAATCGTTTTGCTGCACGAATAAACAGACCGGCCACTACTAAGAAAACCAGTACAACTGCAACTGCGAACCACCTGCTTGTTTCGCGAGCTGCATCGACTGCTCGCTCAGTAGCAGCAATGAACTCAGTTTCTTGAGCAATAATTGCATCTCGCGAACTTGTCCCGTGAGCACCACCAGTAAAAATTATTTTAGGAAGAATGATTCTGCCTTCAAAAAATACACTTGAGGGAACTGAGACTGCCGAAAACATAACTTCAGTAGCAGACGGAATCGAGACACGGCTCAGGGATGCACTATGCGCCCAAGCTCGTATCGCATCTGGAGCGATACCGTTTGGAAGTATAAACTGCGCCTGTACAGACGACTGTCGGTGATCCCATTCTGCTCCAACCATCTGCCAATACAGCTCAGCGACATCGGAGTGTACCGTCACTGCATTCTTAACATCATAGGAGAGTGAAAAAGTTTTCTTTTGATTTGTGGCGCGGTAAAACCACTTCACGTAGTACTGATCTGCCTGCTTTTGGACGTAATAAAATCCGTCTGGTCGCTCGCTGTCCGCCCGAGTGATATCTGTATCTGCCAAGTGTTTGTAGCACGGTCCTGACACTTCACAAACCGTAATATTTGAGAGCACGTAGTCTTCAGTTCTCCCAGGAGACGTGGACTGATCTGGCTTGAACTTAATAGTTTCGTACGCAAACGTATAGCTACCAGTAAAGTTGTAGGTTCGGTTTTCGACGACGTGCATCGAGCCATCAGTTTTGACCGTGTACTGAATGGCAACCGGGCCAATCGTGTACGCTTTTGAAGCTGCTGTAACAACTGTCGGAACGGTAAACAAAACTATCAGTGATACAACCCAGCCACAGCAATACCGCATCTTCATACCACATATGATACTCTGCGTTGCAACAGTGTGCTATACTCATACTAATGAACGTAAAAATCACACACCATCATACATGGCAGTTCTTCCAAACAGGAGAGGTGTGTTTTTAGCGTCGTAAAAAAATAACAAGTAGTACTACAACACAACCTCCTCTCTAGGAGGTTTTTTTGTATCTGTATCTAAAAAGGAACATATGAATAAAATTGAAGCAATAATTTTTGACTTAGACGGAACACTCTATTCTTTTGATCAAGGAAATAAAAGTACATTTACGTCATCAGAGTTTGGGAAAAAAATTCAAACAAACTGCATTCAATTTCTTGAAACAGAACTCAAGCTCAGCAGTGGTGCGGCTGCCACTCTCTATCAGGAACTCAAACAGAAATACAACGGAGAAATAAGTTTAGCTGTTGAGAAAGAGTTTGGTATAGAGAGAAGTGTCTTCTTTGCAGAAACCTGGAACTTGCCAGCAGAACAGTATATTTCCAAAAATGCA
>CAYMVN010000093.1:0-2363 GCA_964394125.1 uncultured Pseudomonadales bacterium
TGCGCGAGACAAACAACACACAACAGTTCTCTGTGACGACAACGAAACCTGAAGTGCTCGTGATTGCAGACCGCTTCGATACAAACTGGCGAGCAACGGTGAATGGTTCCTCGGTTCCCATTACTCCAGTGCGTGGCATGCGTTCAATTGAACTTGAAGAAGGTCTCAACACGGTCCGCTTCCAGTACGTGCCTCTCTGGTTTTATGTGGGCAGCGCGATCACAGGAATTACTTTGCTGTGTGCAGCACTGCTTGTTAGCACTCAACGCGTATCAGTGCTTAACAGACCTGAAACAAGGTGATACAATTTCTTCTTACGATATGTCTACACAACGTGATTACTACGAAGTTCTTGGTGTTAAAAAAGGCGCGACAGATGCTGAGGTAAAGTCGGCGTATAGAAAGATGGCACTCAAGTGGCATCCAGATAGAAACGCCGATAAAAAGGTGGAAGCAGAACAAAAATTCAAAGAAATTAACGAAGCGTACCAAGTGCTTTCTGATCCACAAAAAAAGCAAACCTACGACCAGTTCGGACACGCGGCGTTCGACCCTGCCAGTGGCATGGGTGGCAATCCGTTTGCGGGTGGCTCACGACAAGGCCCGTTCACGTATACCTACAGTTCAAACGGGCAGAATCCGTTTGGCGGTGGTTTTGAGGGTGGTGACCCTTTTGAAATTTTTGAACAATTTTTTGGTGGCGGATTTGGCGGTTTTTCACAGCAGCAGCGAAGGCCTCGTTACTCGCTGACAATCGACTTTATCGAAGCGGTTAAGGGCGTGGTCAAAGAGGTGCAGATTGATGGCAAAAAGAAGACCATTAAAGTACCTGCTGGTGCGGATGATGGCACGCGTATTCGTTTTGAAGAGTTTGATATTACCATTGATGTTCGTGCCCATGACAGATTTAAGAGAGAGGGTTCAGACTTGTACTTAGACCATCCTGTACCGTTCTCAGTTTTGGCACTCGGTGGGATTGCAGAAGTTGAGACGATTGATCAGAAACTTCAGTTGAAGGTACGCGCTGGTACTGCATCACACACTATGGTGCGTCTGCGGGGTGAGGGCGTGCCACACCTGCGTGGTGGCGGCAAGGGAGATTTGTACGTTCGCTTACTCGCAACAGTTCCGGAAAAGCTAACTTCTGAACAAAAACGTGCACTGCAGCAGCTGCAAGATGCTGGGCTGTAGCTAACACTAACTCATAAGCATTTCATCAAAGAAAGTTGCATCAGACTCGTCAAGTGCCTGAGCAACTAATGCCTTATCAACCAACGCATCACCACCAAGTAGTCCGGTCACAGTTTTAGTGAGCAGATTTTCGTATAGCTCATTCATCTCTTGAGGATTTGTTACATTGTAGTGCGTAAATAATGCGTTAGCGATTGGCAGCAACACCGGAATAACGCTGAGCGACTGCGCATAAAAACGGATGAGTTCTTGTTCTTCAGTGCTCACAGCAGTAGCAGCCATTGTTTCTTCTAACTTTTTAATACGACTAGTTGCAGAAGTAACATGAGGGAAGTACTCATTGAGTTCAACGGTTTTACTCAGATCAATCATCTTACTCAGTTCAGTAAACTCAGCCAACCGTAAGTACTGAATCGTGGCAAAGTCTGACAAAATCTGAGATGTGATATCTTTCTTAATAAGAAGCGCGCATTTTAGACAGCTCTCAAGTGAGCTTTGGCTTAAGGCAACCGACTCAGTCCAGCCAGTATAGTTCAAGTGCGACTTATTCTCACCAACTTTTCTTTGGGTCTCTGGAGCATATGGTTCATCTCCAGTTACGGTGCGAACTGTCCCATTTCTGCCATAAAGTTCACTTCTCAGCTGCTGGGCGGATGTGTTACTAAAAGCCTGTTGTGGTAGTGCACTTTCTGCTGCAGAGATTCCATCATTAAAAAGAGCTGGCCTTTGTGGAAGATTATCTGGATTTTTTAGTTCATCTTTTGTCAACCAAACTGTACCATTTTTGTACCACTCGGCTGCTTTTTTAGCTTGCTCAAGTGAGTTGCGGAAATCTACAAGCTCCTCTTCAGTAAGATCTGGCAGGTCACTGCGTCGTAGTAACTTCTCTAGTAGATAGAAGTCGAAGAGTGCGAAGAGAGTAGTGGGAATCAGCATCGTGCCAGAGAGCCGATATGGAACTGCTTCAAAGCGGAGTGGTTGTGGTTGCGCCGTAGGGTCTCCTGTAACGTAGCCTGCATAGAGTCCGGGAACTGCTGGAATGTCTTGGGGCAAGAGCTGTGCTGGTGGGGTGTTGTGTGCACTGTTGTATTCGACAGTCAGCGGTGTCGAGGACTTCAGTTTCCGCCAAGAAGGTGTACTGGACAGGTTCAGGAGATCCCTAAGCAGGTGAG
>CAYMVN010000094.1:0-2183 GCA_964394125.1 uncultured Pseudomonadales bacterium
CTTTGATACATGGTTCTCTTCCGCACAGGGGCCAGTCGGAACACTAAAAACGGGAAAGCCTACAGACTTTGAGCGGTTTTATCCTACAAGTGTCATGGAGACAGGCTACGATATTTTGCCATTTTGGGTGATGCGCATGATGCTCATGGGTATCTACCTTACGAACAAGTCCCCTTTCTCACAAATCTATCTGCACGGCTTAGTGCGAGACGAGAAAGGTAACAAGATGAGCAAGAGTAAGGGCAACGTTATAAATCCTTTGCAGATTGCCGAGACATTTGGCACAGATGCGCTGAGGATGGCGCTTATTATTCGTTCTACGCCTGGCCAAGATAAGTCACTGGGAGAACAAGACTTTAAGGCCGCCCGGAACTTCTCTAATAAAATCTGGAATGCGAGTAAGTTTATTCTTATGCAACATGAAAAAGCTCAAGAAGAAACAGTGCCAGCTACCCCTGCAGATGCAGCTGCTGAGGAGAAAATGAGCACACTACAAGCAGAAATTACCAAGAACGTACTAGAGCTGAAACTCGGTTTGGCAGCAGATACACTCTATAACGAGTTCTGGCACTGGTACTGCGATGAACTGCTTGAATCTCAGAAAAAAGGCGGTGTTTCTCTTCAGACCACCACTCAGATTCTCTGTACATTCATTTCACTACTCCACCCCTTTATGCCATTTGTAACTGAAGCCATCTGGCAAGAGCTTAAAGCTCAAAACTTGGTGCATGAGCCACTTTTAATTTCTTCGGCCTGGCCTGCATAACCATTTTCTGGTATAAAAAGAGCATGTTCACTTTTTTTCTGAGAGTACGCTTAGCATGGTTCCTCTTCTCTTTTTTGCAGATACTATTTTTTAATGCGATCTATCAAGTTCGAGTGGGAATATATATTTTGATGTTCATATCGAGCGTTTTGGTTGCCGGTTACTTTCAGGTTGCGAGCACTCAGGCAGAACAACAACGCTACTCAGCAGAGTCAGTGTTTCTTTCACAGTCACTCCCCCACAGTGAAGTACAGCTACCACAAAATGAAGTTGAGAATCTGTACATACGACTGGACACACTCCTCAGCACTGTTGAACCACACAGAGATGTGCTCTTAAACGCATCTTACTTGGCTAAAAGCATCGGTAAAAACGATGAAAGCAAAACACTCTCAGACAAGGCACACTACCTTGATCCAAACTCGATATATTTTTCAGAATAACGATTACTCAGTCGCTTCTTTAGCAGGTTCAGCTGCAGCTGCAGTTGCATCTGCTGCTGGTGTAGCGACTTCTTCAGAAATCTCTTCAGCAACTTCTTCTTTCACCTCTTTGACAATAACGATTGGTTGATCAAGCTCTTCTTCTGAAAGAAGGACGGTAACTTTACTGTGATCGATTGGTAAGTCTTTCACAAAGACACCCTGCCCTATTTCAGTGAGTGTTGAGATATCAATGACGATACCTTCTGGAAGATCAGCTGGTAATGCTTCGACTGTTAAGATGTTCTGTGTTAACAAAGCTGTTGCATTTGCAACATCTAAGACACCACTTAACTCGAGTTCTATCTCTGCTACGATCTTGTTTTTCATGTTTACACGCTTAAATGAGATGTGAATGAGTCGTGCAGTAATGGCATCGTACTGAACTTCTTCGATAAGAACTGGAATTTTTTTATCTGCATCGAACTGCAAGTACACGAGACCAGAGTCACCCTGCTCTACTAAGTGTTTTGCAATTATTTTAGTATCAATTGCAATTTTAATTGATTCTTCGTTTAAACCAAAGATATTAGCAGGGATTTTGCCTTCTGCTAAAAGTGCCTTGTTTTTCTTGCCAAGTAAGGTTCTTGGAGTCACGTGAAATATATGAGCATCTGTATTTTTCATATGCATTAATGAGTAAAAAATATGTATTTTTTATACTCAGTATCCTGAATAGTAGTACTACCAACAATTGTAAGTAAGAGTAACAGGGTGATTATACCAGTTTTTTTTTATTTTGCTTGTCGAAATTGGAACCCATACACCTCTATAGGCGAGTATTGTGGTGTGAAGACATACTTATTTTGCTGTACTGTGGCTTGTGGCGTAATGAGTTGAGGTGAGAGCTTCTCGTCAAGTGTCACAGAGACAGCCACTTGATCTTCTGGAATGCCAGCCTGTTTTTGATAGATAAACGCATAACTTTCGTTCGT
>CAYMVN010000095.1:0-2157 GCA_964394125.1 uncultured Pseudomonadales bacterium
GCCCGCTTATTCTTGCTACCCCGATTGCACTTATCGGTGGTATGAATGCAGCAGCCAGGCAGAGAATTATCTTCAAACGACTCGCCGCACTTGAAGTTCTTGCACGCGTTGATACCGTTGTTTTTGATAAGACCGGCACGATTACGCTTGGAGTACCAGAAATTGATGCAGTAGAAAGTCTGAGCGGTGAGTACTCTGAAAACGATATTCTCTCACTTGCCAGTGGGCTAGAGCGGAACTCACTGCACCCGTATGCTCGAGCAGTTCTCGCAGCAGCAAAGAATAAAAAAGTTCTGTCACTGCACTTTCAGTCAGTCTCTGAAAAGCTGGGGCAGGGAATTGAAGGCGTTTTGGATGGCGCAACATTACAAATTCGTTCTGATAAAAATCACCCGGATTCAAGAATTGTGCTCTTAAAAAATAAGACTCAGATCGGTGTTTTTACTTTCAAAGATGAGATGAAACAGTCTTCTTCAGAAATTGTCGGGACACTGTTAGATCAAGGAATGAAGATCGCTATTTTTACGGGAGACACACGCGAGCGTGCCGCTGCACTACTAAAAAAGCTACCCGGTGGGATTGGGCTTGAAGCGCAGCTGACTCCAGAAATGAAAACAGAAAAAATTGAAGAACTAAAACGAAACGGTCACATAGTAGCGATGGTAGGTGATGGAATTAATGATGCCCCAGCACTCGCAAGTGCACATGTTGGCATTGCGTTTAGTCACCAAGAGCATACTGCCGCGTCAGAGAGTGCAGACGTGGTGCTGCTTTCAAAAGGTTTTCCTGGAGTGCTTGAAGCGGTAACAATTGCACGGTACACCATGCACATCGCAAAACAGAGTATCTACGTTGGTGTTGGGTTGAGTATGCTGGGAATGGTGCTGGCCGTTGCTGGCTATGTGCCACCAATCTTTGGTGCACTTGGGCAAGAAGTCATAGACATTGCGGTGATCTTTAATGCACTGCGTACTACGATGATGAAGCGAACCTGAGCCAGAACAGAACAGTGAGCGAACAGCTATCTCTGGCGTTTTTACGTTTTTTTTGGTATAGTTACACCTGATTTGGAGAGGTCGCATAGTGGCCTAGTGCAGCGGTTTACTAAACCGCCATATCGCAAGATATCCAGGGTTCGAATCCCTGCCTCTCCGCCACAACTGGTCTGTTGCTTTCTGAAGGACTACTTCTATAATGTGTATAATTTATTTACTTTCAAGGAAATAATTATGCCATCACGGTCTCAAAATAGAGAAGTAATTATTCGCCACACATTTGAAAGCGTTCAAGATTATACCCAGATCGACGGAGTTATTTTAGAAGCTATCGTGTCTTGTGTCATGAGTGCTTTTGATAACAGTGTGACATATGAAAATACGTTAAAACATATTAAAGGAGGCTTAATTACCGCAGATGTTGATCAAGCAACAGAACGAGTCCTAGCGTTTAGTAGTACAGACTTTGGTTCACCAAACAAACTTTTCCAACGTGATGATATTTCTGGTGAAGAGGGCTGTTATTTAGCAGGTGCAACTGTCGCAAAGGATGCTCAAGGGCTTGGTCTGTATAAAAGCATGAATGAACTCAGAATCTCAACAGCAATCAAGAAGGGGCTGAGCCTGATTTTTACTCGCACTCAAAATCCACGAGTACAGGCAGGAATAGAGTCAACGCTTGATACGTTTCAAAAAGAAGGGAGTATACTTGGTTACACGCATGAAAGAATACTCATTCCTGGATGTTATGGCTCACAACTTACTAAAACGAAGCCGGTTGATAATCTGATCTCGTATGATGAGTTAAACTATGAAGAAGGTGACGCCTACATACTGATGTTCAAGTTGATTATTCCATAGAAAAGATAGGTTGGAGTATATGTAAACGCAAGAGTCACAGATTATATTCTACAGTATCTAACTTGTTGCTGTGGGTGGGCAGTAACACAGCAGATCACGTTGCGATACTTTAAGTATTAATTTGTAGGAACGTTATCCTTTTTCCATACAAAACTATTTCTAGTTGGAGTTTTTTCTATAAAATTAATTTGTTGAGCTAATCTCAATATCTGTTCTATATCATCCCCACGTTTGGAGAGTGTTACTGTACCATTCAAAGAAACAATTCTGCCCATATTATCGAAGATATAAGATTCATCAA
>CAYMVN010000096.1:0-2023 GCA_964394125.1 uncultured Pseudomonadales bacterium
TTCCTAAGTTGATATGTGTAAAGCGCCAGCCATAGCCACTCTCCCACGTAGCAATCGTTGCTCCAGTTTTCGGATCTTTGAAATTAATGTGATGTCCATCTTTAGTCTCAGTAACAAGCATTTCCGCTTGAGATAAAACCCACTCTTTCGTAAGTGCATTTTCTATTCCAGCTCCAGCGGTACCAGTCACCGTCTGATACTTCTGTTCCTGCAATCCGTTCAATATAAACCCCTGCTCTTCTTTGCTTAATTGTGCTTGTACTTCATCCCACTTAAGGTATTCAGTTGCAGCATCAACCGTAGGCGCAGTGTCAGTGCCAGTCTCAGTCTCAGTGACTGGTACCATTACACCCTCAACATCTACTCTTGCGACTTCTTGACCTACGAGTATCTCACCGGTCCTCAACCGTGCAGCTGGCGCGAAAATAATGCTGCCATCTTTACCTTGCATAATGGCACCGCTGACCGTTTCACCCTCTTCTCCAGCGTAAGTAGTAAGGTAGATAACTTTCCCGGTTGCGGTTGTGTTCTCGGTTGTTGTGTACTGGATACTTGTTTGTATATCAGGGAAAAGTTTCTGTGCATCGTACACTGCAGAAACTGAGATGTTAGTTGTTTCACTGATCGCAGCAAGTTCTTGGGTAAGCGCTAGCGCGTCTGCTGTGCTCAGCTCAGTTGTGTCAGTGCCGGTGCTGGGTTCACCTTGGACAGTTTTTTCTACTTTTGTGAATAAGTCATATCTAATCCAACCAGTTGAAAGAGGTGTTCCGTCACCGTTCTTAGTGATGATAACTTCACTCCATTCTTTACCTAACGCATCTAGATCTGTTGCGCCAGTTAATTCGAGTTCTTCGTTCGCATTTGCTGTGTGTATAACTTCGATCACTCCACCAGTTTTTTTAACGGTGCCCGCCTCAGCGCGAATATTTGTTTTGTTGTTGATCACAACTGCAACTGTCACGCTTTTTGTTGTTTCAGCCGTAGCGGTCACTTCAGCCGTGTTTGAGATTGGCGTTGTGTCTGGCTCTCCTCCACCCTGTGGGGACGTGTTGATAGGAGATCCTGCAGCTTCGGTGGTGGTGTTTACTATTTTTGGTTCAGTTTCAACTGGAGTACCACTCTCAGCGCAGGCGGTGAGGGTAAGGCTGAGTGCAAAGAGTGCAGCCATGACCATTGCTGCGAATCTTCTGAGTGTTGGGTTCTCTGCTATGCGAGGAAAGTTAAATAAGCTGCCGGTCTCAGCCATTTCTGTAGCAGCTTGAATGGTTTCTGCTACTTGCTCTTGTTGTAGTGCATTCTTTTGGATATATGCTTCAATTGCACTGAATTGTGAAGTGAGTTCTGCAGGCAAAACAACTGGCAGCTGATTCTGTGCATCTTTCTTCCCTACTGTTTCAGCGTTTGGGAGTGGAAGATTTCTTTCTCGTGAAGCAAGAAAGCCAAGCTCTTTGAGAAACTCACGCTTCGGAGAAAGCGGTTTTTCGCCCATAAAGCGACCCACCATGCTTTCACGAAGTTGCTTCATTGATTCAAATTGTGCTGTTTCTCGAGTTTCAATTGACATAATGCTGCCTATTCTACTCCATACTACTGTGATAGTACACTAGTACATGAGTTCGTCTTATAACTAAGGCGTGTCTCTACTATCTGTTATTGTTTCATACGTCTTATAATAATACAATATGTAATGCGTGTGTAGGGGAAATAAGCTATAAATTGCGGTTTCTTATAGAATTAATAATAAATTCTGCCTTGACAGATACAAGAAAGTGGATACGATATACAGGTATGCACACGTCCATACAAAGGCATACACATAATTCTCAGTAGTACATTTGAAACACCTGCAAGGGTGTTTTTTTGTAATATGAACATAATTACCCCCAATTTCATCACATACCATGATGTTGCGAACGTCATTCTGAAGTCAGAGCCAGTGGCACTGTCACAAGAATCAAAAAAATTGATTCAAAAATCTCGCTCAATAATTGATGCTGCAGTTAAGAATAAAGAAGTGATTTAT
>CAYMVN010000097.1:0-1922 GCA_964394125.1 uncultured Pseudomonadales bacterium
ATAATCTTCGACCTTTTTCTGCGATTTCCAGTTTTTACCAGGAGCCTGAAAGCTCTCTTCACTTGGTTTACTCAGACTAATTGAAGTAGTGTGTGGTGATCTGAAGATGAAGACAAAACCTAACACCGTAACGACGATAGTTAAGCCGACAAGCAGAAGTGCTTTATTCTTATATTTCGTAATCATTTCAAACTTATTATACTTCCAACGATCAAGATGTTCGTTTTAGATTGTTTGGCAAACCTGTCTTCTTGACTTTTCCCCCGAGATAGATATACTTTGATGCAATAAACAACATTAGCTGCCCTAATGATAATAATTCACGGGTAGCTTATGAAAAAACTAATAGTTTTCCAATCTTTCGTCGTAACTTCACTTGTTCTCGCTACTCCTGTTTTCGCTCAATCTGCTGATGTTTCTAAAGTCCAAAATTTTGTCACAAGTATTATTCAAACACTTGTCCTTCTTGCAGGAACTTTAGCAAGTGCTTTCTTCGTGTGGGGAGGAGTGCGATATATCACTAGTTCTGGAAATCCAGAAACTCTCGATAGTGCAAAAAATACTATCAAATATGCAGCCATTGGTCTAGTTATCTGTTTTGCCGCTTTTGTCATTACTAATATTGTCACTCAATTGGCTCAGAAAGCTTTTGGTCAATGAGAAAGAACATGACTCATGCGTATCATTACTGCATTCATCACTTTGATTGTGCTCTCTGTCTTGATACCTTCTCCTGTGTTTGCTTCAACAAATAATGTTGAGATAGCCCAATTTTCCTCTACAGCCATAAACACACTTACCGTTATTGCCTCACTAATTGCAACTTTCTTCTTGATTCAGGGTGGATACATTTACATCACTTCAGCTGGAAAACCAGATGACGTTGAATCTGCGAAGAAAACCATTCGCAACGCATTGATTGGACTCATACTGGTTTTATCTGCAAATACTATCTCCTCTTTGCTCAATGGAGCTTTCACTACACCAGGTGTCTCTGTGACGGGAAGCTCATTAAATTTAACTCCGCTTGAACCTGTTGCTCAAACTGGTGGACTTGCTCAGGTTCTAACAGATGCTATTGCATCTCTACTTCAAAATATTGTCCAGAGTGCAACAAAACCAATTACTGATGGAATTGTTAATTTCTTAACTACTACACCTTCACTCGCAACCAATTCAGTCATTTTTAATTTTTGGCTCATCATTGTTGGTATTGCAGACTCACTGTTCGCTCTTCTTATAGCGATTTTAGGCTTCCAATTCATGAGTGCTTCAACTTTTGGATTTGATGAATTAGAACTGAAACAGCTATTGCCGAGAATTGGTTTAGCTTTCTTGGGAGCAAATACCTCAATCTTTATCGTTGATTGGATTATTCAGCTTGCGAATGTTTTAGTAAGTGCGATTCTTCACGCCACTGGAGGCCTAAATCAAATGTGGATTGCCAATGCTTTCAATCCTGCAACCGTTTCTACAGATCAGATTGCACTCATCACACTCATATTCATGATGCTCTTTTTAATTCTGGCTGTCGTTTTACTTCTTTTCTACATTACTCGATTAATTGTAATTGCTCTTGGTGCAGTTCTTTCTCCTTTGATATTTTTACTCTGGGCAGTTCCCAAGTTTACAGATTTTGCTGAAATTTCAGTCAAGTCTTATCTGGTTACAATTTTTTCTATATTTGTTCATGTTGTCATCATTCAGTTAGCCGCTTCTTTCTTGACACTACCAGGGCAAATGGGAACGAATTCACTCATCTCAATTCTAGTCGGAGTAGGACTTCTTATGACTCTTCTCAAAACTCAATCCGCAATGGTTCAAATGATGTTTTACAACTCTGGACGATCAATGATCAAAAAAGTTGGTGGACAACTGATGAATGTTATAAGTAGCAAACAATCCGAATCAGGGGCAACAGC
>CAYMVN010000098.1:0-1917 GCA_964394125.1 uncultured Pseudomonadales bacterium
GTCTGTCTCCATGCGGGAAACACCTTAGTTGGTAACATGATGCGTGGGAAGCAAATCAAAGCACTTGCTGAAGATCTTCGCTTAGCTGAAGAGCTTGATTCTTTACCTACTGAGTCTGATGATGCAGAGCTCAAAGAGCTTGAGCGCATGGTCGACGAGGCACTCGCAGAGAAACCAGCACCAAAAGCAAAAAAGAAATCTAAAGCAAAACAAAAATAAGGGTCAGTACATACTGATAAACACCTTCGAATAGGCATCGATTGCCGGCTGGGCGGACTCGCTCATGCCGGCATCGGTCGGTACATAAGCGAGTTACTCACAGAGCTCGTTCTGCTCACCACAAACACTACCTGGATTCTTATCTGCCAGAGCGCTGCACAGAGCGCAGAGTTGCTCGCTGTGATCCCAACACATGTACAACAAACGTGTGAAGTTTGTATCGTACCAGCACGACCGTACTCAGTGCTTGAACAAGTGCTGATGCCGCTGCAACTCTACAAACTCAAACTTGATTTACTGCATGTCCCACACTTTAATGTGCCGCTCTTGTACTGGAAAAAGACCGTCATTACGGTGCATGATCTGTTGTGGCACGAACAGCGAGGGGTGCGCGTAACAACACTGCACCCAATTATCTATTGGCTCAAGTATCTTGTTTACAGACTTGTTACGTGGCAGGCCGTAACGCATGCAGAACATATTTTTGTTCCCTCAGCTGTGGTGCAAAAAATACTGTTACAGTTTTATCCACAGATCGCTGTAGAAAAAATCACGGTGACGCACGAAAGTATTGGTAATGAACTTGCACGAACTGCGGCGGCACTCACTCCGCGCACACGCAAAAAAAACTCAATCCTCTACGTTGGTTCACTCTATCCACATAAAAATGTTTCACTCATTATCACAGCACTGAAGCAAGTCCCCGACTGGCACCTAAGGATTGTCGCTTCACGATCAGTCTTTTTAGCAGCACTCAAAAAAGAAGTTATCGCACAGGGTGTAGCAGACAGAGTGCACCTTTTGGGCAAGCTCTCCGACTCTGAACTCGCCGAAGAGTACGCGACAGCAACTTGTTTAGTACAGCCCTCATTCTCAGAAGGTTTTGGACTTACGGGGCTTGAAGCGATGGCATTTTCTACTCCAGTACTTGCGTCTGATATTCCCATCTTTCATGAAGTGTATCAAGACGCTGCACGCTACTTTGACCCACACTCAGTAGCGTCATTTATTACTGCGCTGACAACACACAGCAGTGAGTTTAAGTCAGATACCTACAAAAAGGCTCTGCACCGCGTTCGTAGTCAGTACTCATGGAGGTCACTTGCGCGGCAAACACTTGCAGGATATCAGTCGACACTCTCAGTATGAGCAGGAACACGCCAAAAATTGCAGTTGTCTATGATCACCTCATCACGCAGTTTGGTGGGGCAGAGCACGTACTTGCAGCACTCCTTGCCGCATTCCCAACTGCGCGCTTGCATACTGTTGTCTACAATCCAAGCACTGCGACCTGGGTATCACGAGAAAGTGTCACAGCACTCTGTCCACCACTTTTCACTCGGCTATTGAGCATACGCGAAGTTCTCGATACGTTCTTACCATTTTTAATTGAACAGATTGATCTTTCAGACTACGATGTCGTTATTTCTGTAACTAGTAGTTATGCAAAAGGTGTTCTTACTCGGCCCGATCAGAAACATATTTCGTACATTCTGAATACCACTCGCTATCTACACGAGGCTGGAGGGGAGTTAAAAAAGCAGCATCAACTTTTTTCAATTTGGGGTGTATCGCACATCGCCCGCTGTGTACTGCGGTACCTCACTCTCATCGATCACGTAGCTGCGGCACGGCCAGACACTATTGTCACGCTCTCGAATGTAGTTGCAGCGCGCATTCCACAGACATACCAAAGAA
>CAYMVN010000099.1:0-1854 GCA_964394125.1 uncultured Pseudomonadales bacterium
TTGCTAAACCACAACCACCACTTGCATAACAACCATACCGGGTGGGAGGTGGTGGCGTGTACATGTGACAATCACCCTGGCAGTCAAGCCCTGGCTCGTTCCAGTTCCCACAAGCAGTAGTTACTGTGTTGCAGCCTTTGAAGAGAGTTTTGGGTTCGCAGACTGGGCCACATGTATAGCCAAGACCACAGATGACACTATTGCTACAGCTTACTCCATTATTAACGCCACCCGAACACTTATTGTCACAAACAATATCTTGGCAGCTGGTAGAGCCAACACAGCTTTGTGCAAAGACAGCGGAAGTGCGCAGAGACAGTAAAAACGAAAACGAAAGAATGAGCGCGAATAGTATTTTTAGTACAAAACTCTTTATCATGGCGTAGGTACCTCTACCGGTAGCTGCTCTGCATCGGCGCCTTCCAGGGTTATCTCGCTGGCAAGCTTTCTGAGTTCTAAGTAGTTGGGTGGCGTATTGTTATTTTTTTGCTTTTCAAAGGCATCAGCAATGAGGACCGCTGACAGGTAGTTTCTACTCAGTTCATACTGGTATGAAGTGAGTGTGGGGACTTCAGGAGACAGATATATAGAGATCACGGTAGCATCTGGTGTATACGCAACAGAAAAACCACTAATCAGCTTGTCATTGAAGACAAACTTATTTGTTGCTACGGCAGGGTCAGCCGTGATGACTACCTGAATTGCTTTTGTATCAAGCGTTGTGCCAGACATTTTTTCGGTAAAACGGTCTTTGCCGATGAAGTCCTCTTTCAGCTTGAATGACTTGATTTGATCATTAGAGCTGGTAACCAGTGCTGGGTTGAGAGTGGGCTTTTTAAGACCAAGCTTATAGCCAGCAATTGGGAGTAGTTTTGCAATTCGCTCTTGTGCATCACTTTTAATAAACAAATACACGCCAAGTAATAACACTATTGAGAGAAACGCGAAAATGATAATGGCTCTATTCTTCTGAGTTACTGCCCACATGGCTCCATTGTACACAGAAGTTGTAGCAGATATCAAGCAGCTATAGTGCGGCCTTAAACTTTATTTACTATAGTCAACACTGCTGTCTCCATACATTGAAATAATTAATGGTCCATTTTCACTAGCAATTCCACTGGTTATTGATTTTCCACTTTTTCTACCAAGCTCATCAATTGGGGTCATTTCATCGAGCATCGACACACCTGATGCTGCCCCAAACTTCGTATATATGTCTCTAAGAAAAATTACTTCAAATTCACCTTGCGAATTTAAGATGCCCGCTGTCAGTGATCTCGATATAATGAGCTCATCTCCAACAACTCTGACAGATTGTTGAGCATCAGGAGAAACGCTTGTCCCGCGGAAGTCATTTGTGGAACCCTCAGGTAACCACTCATGTGAGAAAACAACAGTTTTTACGTTTGTACCTGGATTGAGAAGTGCATACCGAGCTAATATACGATCTGAAAGCTCAATAAGTGCAGTTTCACTCACTGTGTCATTTTTGTAATCTGCATCAGTGACACCTAATGTGTCACCAAACGCCATGCCTGTTTTAAGAGCCCAATCTAAGAAAGTCTGTTTCATTGCTAATTGGTCTGCTGTTAATTCTTTTTCGGCAGGCGTACCAAACTTGCGGCCAATCTGTTCATTTTCTGGAAGCAAATCAATATTTTTATCTGTCACCAAAACAAGTTGATGCATTGGTTCTCTTTCAAACGAGGACAATCGTCCACTTTTAGCTTTCTCAAGTATTGCTGGAGAGTATACAGAGCCATCAGTCTCGTCCGTATCTTTAACTTCTATGCCGGTTAAGCTTTGATCAACTTCAATTCTCAATATTCCGTTTCCTAAGTTGATATGTGT
>CAYMVN010000100.1:0-1638 GCA_964394125.1 uncultured Pseudomonadales bacterium
CCCATTCACCAGACTGATTGTTGACGCTAGCCACATATGCGACGTGTCCCCATTCGCCGTTATCAGTTTGAAAAACTGCACCAACGGCGGGTGTATGATTAACTTCATAGCCGTCACGAATGGCTCGATCATCCCAGGTGTTGGCATTTCCCCAGCTTGTAGGTATGGGATAGCCAGCCCAGAGCCTCATTGCAAATGACCAGTATGTGCAGTTGCCCCAGGCATAGGTATCGCCCTCAACTGGCCCACCAGTATAAAACCCTTGTGACTCCGCAGCTTCGAGACTTGGAACGCCCGATAAAAACGAGACCACGCTTTCACCCATGGCAAACACCGCCGCAAACGGCAGAGCAACAACAACGGCCATCGTAGCCAGCACTAATGCTGCTTGCTTCTTAAGATTCCCGCCCGTCACAATATTTAGTGCGAGCAGACCGGCTTTCATGCGTACAGCTCCGTCGGGTCAGTAGTGATGAGAGGATGTTCTTTATCCGACGCCACTACTTTGACTGCTACATGATTTTGATCAGCAATTATCAGTGCGTCACCGCGTTCACAAGTAAGCAGAAACTGCTGCTCATACTCAGACAAGTTGAACTCCGATACGACAGTTTTAATCGTTGTAGTATCCTGCCTCATCAAAATTCTTAGCGCAGATTGCGAGGCAATGGCGCGGCCATAGTCACTCTTGAGGAAGTCATCGGCCTGCTGTGAGATGAATGAAACACCGAGGTAATACTTGCGAGCCCTGCGGACGAGTCCAGCACTAAAGCGGGCACTCTGTTCATGTTGCAACAACAACCACCCTTCATCAATAACAAGCATCCGTTTTTCGGGTTTTGCTTTGACCTGATTTTGAATGAAGTTGGAAATGATCAGCATCATGATCGGTCGCAGGTTGGCTGGCATGTCCTTGATGTCAAAAATCACTAAACGATTATCCAGTTCAATGTTGGTATGAGAGTTGAAGATTTCTGAGCTTGAGCCAGTAATGTACTTCTCTAGTCGCTCGCAAAGTTGTAGTTGTCCTAAGTTATGTAATTCTGCATACAAGTCTTCAAGTAACGGCTGTTCTTCCTTGGCTTTCTTATAGACCTTCAAAATTGCCTTGTCGACCGCTGCTTTCTCGCGCTTATCTAAGCCTTCGGCCATGAGATCGATCACCGCAGTTAAGTCTTGAACGTGCTCGGCAAGGTCACCTTTGGTATGAAACGTGGTAGCAAGATCAAACGGGTTAATTTTCTCTTTACTTTTGGCAGACAGCTTAATATAGGTGCCTCCAACAGTTTCGCTCAGTCGTTTGTATTCGCGCTCTGGATCGATTACCAGTACTTTTGTGCCTTGCATAAGTTGGCGCAATATCTCAACCTTAGTCGTGTAGCTTTTACCTGAGCCTGACTGAGCGAAGACAATCGAGTTCGCATTGTGGAGACTAAACCGGTCTAGAATAACCAATGAATTATTGGACTTGTTTACTCCGTAGAGAATACCGGATTCTTGTACCAGCTCTGAGCTCATGAACGGAAATGTCAGGGCGGCTGAACTACTATCTAAGTTTCGCTTTTGAGATAGTAGATCTTCGCCTCGTGGCAGAATAGACTGCAATGCTTCAAGCTGCTGGTAGCGAGCGGTTTTAGA
>CAYMVN010000101.1:0-1577 GCA_964394125.1 uncultured Pseudomonadales bacterium
CGAGTAGATGATACACTACGTTTATGCAATATGTAGCTCTTCTTCGAGGAATTAACGTCGGTGGAAACAATATCATTAAGATGATCGATCTCAAACACGCGTTTGAGCGAGCAGGTTTTACCGATGTCGTGACCTACATCCAAAGTGGCAACGTCATTTTTTCTTCAAAGAAAAAAGATATCACGCTGCTGACTGAAGAAATTGAACGGCTGCTCACAAAGACCTTTTCGTATCAAGCGCGCGCCGTACTGCAGACCAGACAAGAGTTTCAAACAACTGTCACAAACGTACCAAAAGAGTGGACTACCCGTGATGACCTGCGCTGTTACGTTGCCTTTACCCACGAGTTGTACACACAAGAAGAGATTGTGGCAGAGGTTACTCCAAAAGAAGGTGTCGACACTATTCAAACGGGGCACAGAGTTATCTACTTAACCACCACGCTCGAAGGACTCACCAAAAGTAGCTTCGTCAAGCTCATGGGAAAACGAATCTATAAAGACATGACTATTCGCAACTACACAACCGTAAAAAAAATTCTTGAGCTGATGAGCCAAACTGCAGATGCATAACTTCAAAGTCCTTCTCTACTACAAGTACGTTCCTGTTGATTCGCCTACTCGGCTGCAAAAAGAGCAGAAAGAGCTCTGCGAACGGCTGCACCTAAAAGGACGCATTATCATTGCTGATGAAGGCATTAATGGCACGTTCGCTGGCTCTCCAGAAGAAGTAGATAGCTATATCACAGAAACAACTCGCTATCCAGAGTTCGCCGACATGGAGTGGAAAGTTTCTTGGTCTGACGAGCAGCTCTTTCCTAAGATGCGCATTGTTGTACGCGACGAGATTGTCACGCTGGGTATCAAAAAGACGGGAGCAGATGTTCCAATCAGTAGTAAAGCACAGTACATTGAACCCCAAGAACTCTGTGCACTTTACGAGTCAGGCGAAGACTTTGTTATTCTTGATGCCCGGAATGCCTACGAAGCAGAACTGGGTGCTTTCAAAGATGCCCTGATCCCGCCCATCGATGCGTTTAGAGAGTTCCCAGACTTCGTTAAAAATAATTTAAGTGAGTATAAAGAGCGCGCTGTTGTGACCTACTGCACTGGCGGTGTACGGTGCGAAAAAGCCTCTGCGTACTTACGTGAGCAAGGCTTTCAGAATGTTCGCCAGCTCCATGGTGGCGTACACGAGTATGCAGAAAAAACAGGAGGCAAGTTCTTTGATGGTGAGTTATTTGTGTTTGATAAACGACTGCACGTACCCGTCAACTCGGTAGCACCAACGGTGATATCCCACTGCACCTACTGCCAGCGTGACTGCACAGAGTACGTTGATTGCGTTGCTCCTGGGTGTGATGGACTGATTATCTGTTGTGCAGGATGTGCAAACGAACACCACTCGGCTTGTTCAAGCGAGTGCGAAGCAGTTCTTACTCGTCACCAGACTCAAGCAGATCTAGCCCTTTAATGCGTGGCATGGCTGCTTGGCCGATGTACCCTTGCATACTGCCAATGATATTTGCAGTGTTATGTAGTAAGCTTTGTGACTGCGCCTCTCGTTGCGCCCAGAGT